>JAEEUO010000018.1 GCA_016286935.1 Bacillota bacterium
TCGAAGCGGCCGTTCTGCCCGGCAGCGGACAGGTCGTCCTGACCGGCCAGCTCGGCGACGTCATGCAGGAATCGGCCCGCGCGGCGTTCTCGTACGTCCGCCAGCACGCCGACGAGCTCGGCATCGAAGGCCCGTTCTACAAGGAGAAGGATCTCCACATCCACATCCCCGAGGGAGCCGTCCCGAAGGACGGCCCGTCCGCCGGCGTGACGATGCTGACGGCGATCGTGTCGGCGCTGACCGGGACCCCGGTCTCCCACACCGTCGCGATGACGGGCGAAATCACGCTCCGCGGCCAGGTCCTCCCGATCGGCGGCCTCAAGGAAAAGGTCCTCGCGGCGTACCGCAACGGCTGCACGAAGATCATCCTGCCGCGCGAGAATATGCGGGACGTCCCGGAGATCCCGGAGAGCGTCCGCGAGAAGATGACGTTCTGTCCCGTCGAGACGGCCGATCAGGTCCTCGCCGAGGCGCTCGTGAAATAATCTGCTTCCGGCGGGCACACCGCCGCGATCCGAAATGAGAATCCTGAAAGCAGACCTGCTGCAGGTCGCCGCACAGAAGAAACAGTACCCGGACACCGGCGTCGCGGAGATCGCGTTCGCCGGGCGTTCGAATGTGGGAAAGAGTTCCCTCATCAATCTGCTGTGCAACCGGAAGGACCTTGCGCGCGTTTCGGGGAGCCCCGGAAAGACGCGGACGATCAACTTTTACTCGGTCGTCGTCGAAGCGCCCGATCCCGCGGACGGCAGCGAAAAGCCGGCGAACGTCCGGACGGAATACCGCATCGTCGACCTGCCCGGGTACGGGTACGCGAAGGTGTCGAAGTCGATGTCCGAGGAATGGGGCGGGATGATCGAGACGTATCTCGCGGACCGTCCGAACCTCGCGAAGGTCGCGCTGCTCGTCGACTCACGCCATGCGCCGAACGCCCAGGACGTCCAGATGTACGAGTATATGCGCCATTACGGCTTCGACGGCCTCGTCGTCGCGACGAAGGCCGATAAACTGTCCCGCTCGGAGCTTCCGAAGAATCTGTCGATGATCCGGAAAACGCTCGGGATGGGACCCGACGACAGGATCTATCCCGTTTCCGCTCTGAAAAGGACCGGAACGGACGCTCTGTTGGCCGAACTTGAACGGCTCTGGAGGGAAACAAAATGACACTGGACCGCGACGCTTTCGAACAGGCGGCGGAACGGCTCGCCCCGCTGATCCACCACACCGAACTCGACCACTCCGTCACCTTCTCGAAGATGGCGGGAGGCAACGTATACCTCAAATGCGAAAACCGCCAGCGCACCGGTTCGTTCAAGATCCGCGGCGCGGGCAACAAGATCGCTTCTCTGATCGGGCGCGGCGAACGGAACCCCGTCGTCGCTTCGAGCGCGGGCAACCACGCCCAGGGCGTCGCGTACGCGGCGTCGCGCTTCGGGATCCCCGCGACGATCGTCATGCCGACGAACGCCCCGATCGCGAAGATCCAGGCGACCGAAGGGTACGGCGCGAAGGTCGTGCTGACGGGAACGTGCTACGACGACACGTACGAGGAGGCGCTCCGGATCGCGCGCGATGAGAACGCGACCTTCCTCCATCCGTACGACGACGAGGAGGTCATCGCGGGCCAGGGAACGATCGGACTCGAGATCCTGCGCGACCTGCCGGGCGTCGATACAATCGTCGTTCCGGCCGGCGGCGGCGGACTCCTCTCGGGCGTCGCGGCGGCCGTCAAGCAGATGAACCCGCGCGTCCGCATCATCGGCGTCCAGGCCGAGGGCGCGGACGCGATCGCCCGGAGCTTCCGTGCCAAAAAGCGCGTCGTGACGCAGTACGCGCGCACGATCGCCGACGGCATCGCGGTCAAGGCGCCCGGCAAGAAGACCGTCGAACTGATCAACGAATACGTCGACGACGTCGTGACCGTTTCCGACACCGAGATCGCCGACGCGATCCTGCTCCTCATCGAGCGGTGCAAACAGGTCGTCGAACCGGCCGGCGCGAGTTCCCTCGCGGCGATCCTGAGCAAAAAGATCGACACGGGATCGAAGCGCTGCGTCGCGGTCCTCTCGGGCGGCAACATCGACGTCAGCTTCATCGAAAGCATCATCGAACGCGGCCTCGTCGCGCGCGGACGCCGGATCAAATTCCTCGTCCGGCTTCTCGACCGTCCGGGCAGCCTGATCTCGCTCCTGTCGATCATCGCGAAGGACGGCGCCAACGTCCTCACCGTCGAACACGACAAGCTCGTGCTCGGCCTCAACCCGAACGAAACGAGCGTCCACATCGCCTGCGAGGTCGGCGGAAAGGACCATTCCGCGCGCCTCCTGAAGGACATCGAAGCGGCGGGCTTTACCGTCGAGATCGAAGAATAGGCCGGCGGCCCCGAAATCATTTCGACTTTCCGATTGACGGAGAACCCGTTTTACGCTATACTGTTTCACGGTAAAAATCTTTAATGCGGTCCAGAGAGACCGGAAAGATGAGGGATACTGTGACTTACGTTAACATGCTCAAACCGCACAGCGGACTGTCTTTTGACACGGCGCTCCGTGCGGATTTTTTGTCCCCCGACCGGGAGTATGTTCTCCTCCCCGGCTTCTGCGATGTCCACGTACATTTCCGCGAGCCGGGGTTTTCGTATAAGGAGACGATCCGGACGGGAAGCCTCGCGGCGGCGCGCGGCGGCTATACGGCCGTGTTCGCGATGCCGAATCTGAATCCGGTGCCCGACAGCGCGGAACACCTCGAAGCGGAGATGGCGATCATCCGCCGCGACGCGGCCGTTCCCGTCCTGCCCTACGCGTCGATCACGGTCGGCGAGAAGGGCGAACAGCTCGCCGATCTCGAGGCCCTCGCGGCGGCCGGCGCCGTCGCGTTCTCCGACGACGGCCGCGGCGTTCAGTCCCGCGCGATGATGCGCGAGGCGATGGAGCGCGCGAAGGCGCTCGGGAAGGTCATCGTCGCCCACTGCGAGGATGAGGCGTACCCGGCCGAAGACCCGAGAAGCGAGTGGAAGGAGGTCGAACGCGACCTGATCCTCGCGGACGAGACGGGCGCGGCCTTCCACGCCTGCCACATCTCCTCGAAGGAATCGGTCGACCTGATCCGCGACGCGAAAAAGAACGGCGTGGACGCGACGTGCGAGACGGCGCCCCACTACCTGGCTCTCGACGACACGATGCTCGAGGACGACGGCCGGTTCAAAATGAACCCGCCGGTCCGCACAAAACGCGACCGCGAGGCGCTGCTCGAGGCGGTAGCGGACGGGACGGTCGACATGATCGCGACGGACCACGCGCCCCACAGCGCGGAGGAGAAGGCGCGCGGGTTCGCGAAGAGCCTGAACGGGATCGTCGGGCTGGAAACGGCCTTCCCGGTCCTCTATACGGACCTCGTGCGCGGCGGGATCGTGACGCTCGGGACGCTCGTCCGATTGCTCGCGGAGAACCCGCGGAAGCGGTTCGGCCTCCCGGAGGACGGCGGCTTCGCGGTGTGGGATCTGAACGCGGAATACGCGGTCGACCCGGCGGAGTTCCTCTCGATGGGGAAGTCGTGCCCGTTCACCGGCCGGCGCGTCTTCGGACGGAACAAACTGACCGTCCTGAACGGGACCGCGGTCTTCAAGGAGTTATAAACAGCGAAAGCGACAGGAGATAAAGAAATGGCGAAAAATACGGATATCAAGAAGGTTCTCATCATCGGCTCCGGCCCGATCGTCATCGGCCAGGCCGCCGAATTCGACTACGCGGGGACGCAGGCCTGCCTCGCGCTGAAGGAGGAGGGCTACAAGGTCATCCTCTGCAACTCGAACCCCGCGACGATCATGACCGACACGTCGATCGCGGACAAGGTCTATATGGAGCCGCTGACGCTCGAATACATCGCGAAGATCCTGCGGTACGAACGGCCCGACGCGATCGTTCCCGGCATCGGCGGACAGACCGGCCTGAACCTCGCGATGCAGCTCGAGAAGAAGGGCGTCCTCGCCGAGTGCGGCGTGAAGCTGCTCGGTACGCCGAGCACGTCGATCGAACGCGCCGAGGACCGCGAACTGTTCAAGGAGATGTGCCAGTCGATCGGTGAACCGGTCATCCCCTCCGAGATCACCTACAGCCTGGAGGAGGCGAAGGCCGCCGCGGGCCGCATCGGCTATCCGGTCGTTCTGCGCCCCGCCTTCACGCTCGGCGGAACGGGCGGCGGGTTCGCGTACGACGAGGAGGAACTCGTCGAGGTCGGCACGAACGCCTTCCGCCTCTCGCCCGTCCACCAGGTCCTGATCGAGAAGAGCGTCAAAGGCTATAAGGAGATCGAGTTCGAGGTCATGCGCGACTCGACCGACCGCGCGATCACGATCTGCGGCATGGAAAACGTCGATCCCGTCGGCGTCCACACCGGCGACTCGATCGTCGTCGCCCCGATCCTCTCGCTGAACGACCACGATCTCAAAATGCTGAACGACAGCGCCCTCAAGATCATCCGCGAACTGAAGATCGAAGGCGGCTGCAACGTCCAGTTCGCGCTCAACCCGGATTCGAGCGAATACTACCTGATCGAAGTCAATCCGCGCGTGTCGCGTTCGTCGGCGCTCGCCTCGAAGGCGTCCGGCTATCCGATCGCGCGCGTGACCGCGAAGATCGCCGTCGGCATGACGCTCGACGAGATCCCGGTCGCGGGCGGAACGGCGGCGAACGAGCCCGTGCTCGACTACTTCGTCGCGAAGTTCCCGCGCTTCCCGTTCGACAAGTTCGCGTCCGCCTCGAACAAGCTCGGCACCCAGATGAAGGCGACCGGCGAGGTCATGGGCATCGGCTCGACGCTTGAGGAATGCATGCTCAAATCCGTCCGCTCGCTCGAGACGGGCGTCGTCCACTTCCACATGGCGAAGTTCGACGAGACCTCAACCGACGACCTTCTGGCCTACGTCGGCGAGTTCCGCGACGACGGCGTGTTCGCGGTGTTCGAGCTGCTCCGCCGCGGCGTTTCGATCGCGGAGATCCACGACCGCACGATGATCACCGAACTCTTCCTCGAATCGTTCGCGAAGATCGTCGCGATGGAGAAGAAGCTGAAGGAACACGTCAACGAGGTCCCCGTCCTCCGCGAGGCGAAAAAGATGGGCTTCTCGGATGCGTGGATCGCGGACGCGTGGAAGCTGACCGAGGTCGAGGTCTACGAAAAACGCAAGGCCCATAAGATCACGCCCGTCTTCCGCATGGTCGACACGCTCCACACCGGAAAATACATCGCCTATCTCTACTCGTCCTACACCGGAAAGAACGATTCGCGCCTCGGCGACAGGAAAAAGATCGTCGTCCTCGGCGCCGGCCCGATCCGCATCGGCCAGGGCGTCGAATTCGACTATTCGACCGTCCACGCCGTTCAGACGATCCGCCGCAACGGCTACGAATCGATCATCATCAACAACAACCCCGAAACGGTCTCGACCGACTACACGACGGCCGACAAGCTCTATTTCGAGCCGCTGACGCCCGAAGACGTGATGGCGATCCTCGATTTTGAAAAGCCCGAGGGCGTCATTGCCTCCCTCGGCGGCCAGACCGCGATCAACCTCGCGGAGCCTCTGATGGAGCGCGGCGTGAAGATCATCGGCACGGACTGCGAGGCGATCGAGCGCGCGGAGAACCGCGACAGCTTCGAGAAGGTCCTGATCGATCTCGGCATCCCCCAGCCCCCGGGGCACGCGGTGACGCGGATCGAGGACGGCGTCAAGGCCGCGGAGGAGATCGGCTATCCGGTCCTCGTCCGCCCGTCGTTCGTGCTCGGCGGCCGCGCGATGCAGGTCGTCGCGAGCGAGGCCCAGCTCCGCCATTATCTCAAGACGGCCGTCGAGATCGACGCCGACAAGCCCGTCCTCGTCGACAAGTACATCCTCGGCAAGGAGGTCGAGATCGACGCGATCTGCGACGGGCGCGACGTGTTCGTTCCGGGCATCATGGAACTCGTCGAGCGGACCGGCATCCACTCCGGCGACTCGATCTCCGTCTACCCGCCGTTCTCGATCTCGAACAAGGTCAAGGGCACGATCCTCCAGTACGCGAAGAAGCTCGGCCTCGGGATCGGCATCAAAGGCCTCTACAACATCCAGTTCATCGTCGACCGCAACGATGACGTCTACATCATCGAGGTCAACCCGCGCTCCTCGCGCACCGTCCCGTTCCTCTCGAAGGCGACCGGCTATTCCCTCGCCGACATCGCGACCGAGGTCATCCTCGGCAAATCGCTGAAGGAGCAGGGCATCTTCGACCTCTACGCGGAGGAGAAGAAGCGCTTCTACGTCAAGGTCCCCGTCTTCTCGTTCAACAAGATCAAGGGCCTCGACGCGTACCTCTCTCCCGAGATGAAATCGACGGGCGAGGCGATCGGCTACGACGACAAGCTCAACCGCGCGCTCTACAAGGCGCTCCAGGCCGGCGGAACGAAGCTCCGCTCCTACGGCACGGTCTTCGCGACGATCGCCGACGCCGACAAGGAGGAGGCGCTCCCGCTCATCCGCCGCTTCTACAACCTCGGCTTCAACATCCAGGCGACCGCGGGCACGGCGAAGTTCCTCAAGGCGAACGGCATCCGCACCCACGTCCTCGGCAAGATCAGCGACGGCTCCGACGAGATCCCCGAGGCGATCCGCAAGGGCTACATCGCCTTCATCATCAACACGCGCGACATCTCCAACGCGACGGAGGCGACGGACGGCTCGATGATCCGACAGCTCGCGACCGAGAACAACGCGACGATCTTCACGTCGCTCGACACGGTCCGCGTCCTGCTCGACGTCCTCGAGGAGACGACGCTGACGATCTCGACGATCGACGCGTAGGGGCTAATGCGAAACAGGGAAAGAACGAACACGATGCAGGAAAGAATCTTTACGATCGTATCGAACGAACCGCTCGCGCGTGACACGTTCCGGATGGTCCTCACGGGAGATACGTCCGCGATCACGCGCCCCGGCCAGTTCGTCAATCTCAGGATCGGCGGGCTGTATCTGCGCCGTCCGATCTCCGTGTCGGATTCCGGTCCGGGGACGTGCCCGGCGGGGCTTCCCGGAGCCGGTCTGCCGATGGATTTTCTGACGCTGATCTACAAGGTCGTCGGACAGGGAACGGAAGCGATGGCGGAGATGGGAAGCGACACGGAACTCGACGTACTCACGGGCCTCGGCAACGGCTTCGACGTGAGCCGCGCGGGCGGCAGGCCGCTCCTCATCGGCGGCGGCGTCGGCGTTCCGCCGCTCTATAAGCTCGCGAAGGAACTCACCGCGCGGGGATGCGCCGTAACGGCGGTCCTCGGCTTCAACACGGCGGACGAAGCCTTCTACGCGGACGAATTCCGCGCGCTCGGGTGAGCCATGACCGTCGCGACGGCGGACGGCTCCGATGGCGTGAAGGGCTTCGTGACCGACGCGCTGCCCGGAGAGTGCTCGTACTATTACGCGTGCGGGCCGCTTCCGATGCTCCGCGCCGTTCACCGGAAGCTCGCCGCGGACGGCGAACTCAGCTTCGCCGAGCGGATGGGCTGCGGCTTCGGCGCCTGCATGGGCTGCACGATGATGACCGCGTCCGGCCCGAAGCGGATCTGCAAGGACGGGCCCGTGTTCCGGAAGGGGGAGATCGTATGGGACGACTGAGCGTCAACCTCTGCGGGATCGAACTCGCGAATCCCGTGATCCCCGCGTCCGGAACGTTCGGCTACGGGTATGAATTCGCGGACCTCTACGACATCGACTGCCTCGGGACGTTCTCGTTCAAGGGCACGACGAAGGAGCCGCGCCTCGGAAACGCGCTGCCAAGGATCGCGGAAGGACCGTCGGGCGTCCTGAACGCCGTCGGCCTTCAAAACCCGGGCGTCCGCGCCGTCATCGCGGAGGAGCTGCCGAAACTGAAGAAGGTATTCCACAAGCCGGTCATGGCGAACGTCAGCGGCTTCGCGGTCGACGAATACCGCGACACGGTCGCGCTGCTCGACGCGGAACCCCAGATCGGCTGGTTTGAGATCAACATCAGCTGTCCGAACGTCCACGGCGGCGGCATGTCCTTCGGAACGGATCCGAAGGCGGCGGCGGAGGTGACGCGCGCGGTGAAGGCCGTGACGCGAAAGCCCGTCATCATGAAGCTCTCGCCGAACGTGACGGACATCGCTTCGATCGCGAAGGCGTGCGAGGAAGCGGGCGCCGACGGCGTCAGCCTGATCAACACGCTCCTCGCGATGCGGATCGACCTCCGGACGAGGCGGCCGGTCCTCGCGAACGTGACGGGCGGCCTGTCCGGCCCTGCGGTCTTCCCGGTCGCGGTGCGGATGGTCTGGCAGGTCGCGAAGGCCGTATCGATCCCCGTCGTCGGCATCGGCGGCGTCGACTCCGCGGAGGCGGTGATCGAGATGATGGCGGCCGGCGCGACGGCCGTCGAGGTCGGCGCCGCGAACCTCGTCGATCCCTTCGCCGCGAAGCGGATCATCGACGGCCTTCCGGCGGCGATGGACAAATACGGGATCGGAGACATCAAAGACATCATCGGAGGTGCGCTGTAATGGGAAAAGACGTCATCATCGCGTGTGATTTCGCGTCCGCCGCGGAAACGTTCGCGTTTCTCGACCGCTTCACCGGGCGGAAGCCGTTCGTCAAGATCGGCATGGAACTCTTCTACGCGGAGGGGCCCGCGATCGTCCGCGAACTGAAAAGCCGCGGCCATAAGATCTTCCTCGACCTGAAGCTCCACGACATTCCGAACACCGTCAAAAAGGCGATGGCCGTTCTGTCGCGGCTCGACGCCGACGTCGTGAACGTCCACGCGGCGGGAACGACGGCGATGATGGAGGCGGCGCTCGAAGGCCTGACGCGGCCGGACGGCACGCGCCCGCTCCTGATCGCCGTGACCCAGCTCACCTCGACCGACCAGGCCGCGATGGAGCGCGACCTTCTGATCCGGGAGCCGATCGCGGACGTCGTCATGCACTACGCGGAGACGGCGAAGAACGCGGGGCTCGACGGCGTCGTCTGCTCGCCGCTCGAGGCGGAACGCGTCCACGAAACGTGCGGGAGGGGCTTCCTGACCGTGACGCCCGGGATCCGCTTCGCGGACGGCGAGATCGGCGACCAGAAACGCATCATGACGCCCGCGGAGGCGAAGCGCATCGGCTCCGACTATATCGTCGTCGGGCGGCCGATCACGAAAGCGGACGACCCGGTCGCCGCGTATGAGCGCTGCATCGCCGAGTTCGTCGGCTGAAAGGAGATACGAATGGAACGCAACGTATTGATCGCGACGGATCTTTTGAAAATAAAGGCGGTCTTCTTCCGGCCGGAGGAGCCGTTCACATGGGCGAGCGGGATCAAGAGCCCGATCTACTGCGACAACCGCCTGACGCTGACGGCGCCGGAGGTGCGCAATGACGTGGAGAACGCGTTCGCGGAGCTGATCCGCGCGAAGTACCCCGACGCGGAGGTCCTGATGGGCACGTCGACGGCGGGCATCGCCCACGCCGCGATCACCGCCCACATCCTCGGCCTGCCGATGGGCTACGTCCGTTCGGGCGCGAAGGACCACGGCCGCCGGAACCGCATCGAAGGCCGCCTCGAACCCGGTCAGAAGGTCGTCGTCGTCGAGGATCTGATCTCGACGGGCGGCAGCGCGATCGAGGTCGTGGAGGCACTCCGGGAGGCCGGAGCGGACGTGCTCGGCATCGTCTCGATCTACACCTACGGCATGAAAAAGGCGGCGGACCGCCTCGCGGCGGCGGACGTGGAGAACACGTCCCTGACCGATTTCGACACGACGTGCCGCGTCGCGGCCGAACAGGGCTACGTCCGCCCGGAGGACGTCGAACGGCTGATGAAGTTCCGCGACGACCCGTCCGACGAAAGCTGGATCGGAGGTGCGAAATGAAGGCGGTGCTCGATATCCTCGACCTCTCGACGGATGAGCTTGAGGAGCTGATCGCAAAGGCGGAGGACATCATCGCCCATCCCGCGAAGTACGCCCACGCGGCGGACGGCAAGAAGCTCGCGACGCTGTTCTTCGAACCGTCGACCCGCACGCGCATGAGCTTCGAGGCGGCGATGTACGAGCTCGGCGGCCACGTCATCACCACGGCCGGCGTCGATTCGTCGTCCGCGTCGAAGGGCGCAAGCGTGGCGGTCACCGCGAAGACCGTCTCG
>JAEEUO010000019.1 GCA_016286935.1 Bacillota bacterium
TCCGTCCTGTTCAGCTACGGCGATATGCAGTACCTCCCGAAGGAGGAGCGCGCGAACATCTCGATCGGCAGGGCGATCCGCAGGGGCGTCCTCCATCCGATCACGTTCGGCGCCCTGTTCGGGATCCTCGTCGCCGTCTTCCGCATCCCCCTGCCCGAGATCCTGACCGGAACGATCTCCACCGTCGGAGGCCTCTGCAGCCCGCTCGCGATGATCTACATCGGCTCCATCCTCGGCGACTGCGACATCCGCCTGCCGAAGAACGAGGTCCGTCCGCTCATCGCCGGCGTCGGCTACAAGCTCTTCATCAGCCCCCTCATCGCGCTCGGGCTGGCGCTCCTCCTCGTCCGGACCGGCCTCTTCACACCCGTGATGGCGAACACGTTCGTCATCTGCGCCGCGATGCCGACCGTCGCCTACAGCCTCGTGTTCGCCGAGCAGCACAGCGGCAACGTCCGCCTCGCCGGATGGGCCGTCCTCGTCTCGACGGTCATCTCGATCGCGACGATCCCGCTCTTCCGCGAGCTGCTCGTCCGGATCGCGTTCTAGCCCCTTCCGGACCGGAAACCGTTTTCCCGCATAAAAAGACCCGGCTCGTTCGAGCCGGGTCTTCTTTATTGAACCGTTCAGTCGGACAGCTTCTTGTAGCCTTCGTAACGCTCCTTCGCGTTCGCTTCGGCCTTCTGGAAGAGCGCTTCCGCGGTATCCGGGAAGCCGCTCGCGAGGGACGTGTAGCGGACCTGGCCCATCAGGAAGTCGCGGAAGTTTCCGGTCGGCTCCTTCGAGTCGAGGTGGAACGGGTTCGCGCCGGTCTCCTTGAGCGCCGGGTTGTAGCGGTAGAGATGCCAGTAGCCGCAGTCGACCGCGAGCTTCGTGTTCTCCTGGGTCTTGCCCATGCCGCACTTCAGGCCGTGGTTGATGCAGGGCGCGTAGCAGATGATCAGCGACGGTCCGTCGTACGCTTCCGCTTCGGTGACGGCCTTGAGGAACTGGTTCTTGTCCGCTCCCATGCCGACCTGCGCGACGTAGACGTAGCCGTAGCTCATCGCCATCATGCCGAGGTCCTTCTTCTTGGTCTTCTTGCCGCTGGCCGCGAACTTCGCGATCGCCGCCGCCGGAGTCGCCTTCGAGGACTGGCCGCCGGTGTTGGAGTAGACTTCGGTGTCGAATACGAGGACGTTGATGTTCTCGCCGGAAGCGAGAACGTGGTCGAGTCCGCCGTAGCCGATGTCATAGGACCAGCCGTCGCCGCCGAGGGCCCAGATCGACTTCTTGACGAGGAAGTCCTTGCGGTCGAGGACGGCCTTCGCGAGCTTGCGGCCCTTGCCCGCGTTGATGCAGGAGCCCTTCTTCGCGATGCCCGTTTCGAGCGCGCTGACGACCGCTTCCGCCGCCGCCTTGGATTCTTCGCCCTTGTCCTTGTTTTCGAGCCAGTTCAGCAGAGCCGCCGGGACGGGTTTCTCGGCGCCGCAGCCGTTCTCGTTCGCGAACGCGAGGAGCGCGTTCACGTCGTCGACGAGCTTCGCGCGGATCTGGCGGACGCCGGTGGCCATGCCGAGGCCGTATTCGGCGTTGTCCTCAAACAGCGAGTTCGCCCAGGACGGGCCCTTGCCCTTTTCGTCCTTGCAGTACGGCATCGACGGAGCCGAAGCGCCCCAGATCGACGAGCAGCCCGTCGCGTTGGCGATCATCATGCGGTCGCCGAAGAGCTGGGTGATGACCTTGATGTAAGGCGTTTCGCCGCAGCCCGCGCAGGCGCCGGAGAATTCGAAGTACGGCTTCGCGAACTGGGAGCCCTTGACGGAGTTCTTCGCCATGAGGTTGTCCTTGACGGGCATCGACATCGCGAATTCCCAGTTCTTCGCTTCCGCATCCTGGGTCGCCGCCGGCTTCATCACGAGAGCCTTTTCCTTCGCCGGGCAGATGTCGGCGCAGTTGCCGCAGCCGAGGCAGTCGAGCGGGTCGACCTGCATGCGGTATTCGAGGCCTTCGAGGCCCTTGCCGATCGCCTTCTTCGTCGCGAAGCCTTCGGGCGCCTTCGCCTTTTCATCGGCGGTCAGCAGCACCGGACGGATCGCGGAATGCGGGCAGACGAACGAGCACTGGTTGCACTGGATGCAGTTATTGACGTTCCATTCGGGTACGAACACCGCGACGCCGCGCTTTTCGTAGGCGGCCGTTCCGGACGGGAACGTGCCGTC
Organism: Bacillota bacterium; assembly: GCA_016286935.1. Lineage (GTDB taxonomy): Bacteria > Bacillota > Clostridia > Peptostreptococcales > Anaerovoracaceae > JAEEUO01. The sequence goes on from JAEEUO010000019.1 coordinate 2,202, forward strand.
TTCGATGCCCTTGAACGCGGAGACCGGGAGGGAGTCGCCTTCCTGGCGGTTCATCGGGACGAGGATGCCTTCGATGAAGGCCGGGAGCTTCTTCGCCTTCACGGCCTTATCCTTCGCGTCCTTCCACGCCGCGGGGATCTTCACTTCGTGGAGCGCGGTCGTGCCGGCGTCGACGGCCTTGTAGTTCATCTCGACGACGTTGCGGCCCTTCTTGCCGTAGGCGTGGTCGATCGATTCCTTCAGGTATTTCACCGCGTCGGCGACGGGGATGACGTTCGCGAGCTTGAAGAACGCGGACTGCATGACCATGTTGATGCGGTTGCCGAGTCCGATCTCCTCCGCGACCTTGGTGGCGTCGATCGTGTAGAACTTGATCTTATTCGCGGCGAGGTAGTTCTTCATCGCGGCCGGGAGGTTCTTCTCGAGTTCGGCGTCGCTCCACGGGCAGTTCAGGACGAACGTTCCGCCCTTCTTCAGGCCCTTGAGCAGGTCGTACTGGTGGACGTACGCGGCGTTGTGGCACGCCACGAAGTCGGCCTCGGTGATGAGGTAGGTCGAGTGGATCGGCTCCTTGCCGAAGCGGAGGTGGGAGACGGTGATCCCGCCGGACTTCTTCGAGTCATAGGAGAAGTAGCCCTGGGCGTAGAGATCGGTCTTGTCGCCGATGATCTTGATGGCCTGCTTGTTCGCGCCGACCGTTCCGTCGGAGCCGAGGCCCCAGAACTTGCAGCGGACGCAGGACTTCGGTTCGGTCGAAACGCCTTCGACGGTCTTGAGCGACGATCCGTTGACGTCGTCTTCGATGCCGATCGTGAAGTGATCCTTCGGCTTCTTCGCTTCGAGGTTCTTGTAGACGGCGACGATCTGTCCGGGCGTCGTGTCCTTCGAACCGAGGCCGTAGCGGCCGGCGAAGACTTCGGGAGCGTCTTTCTTTCCGTAGAACATCGACTGGATGTCCATGTAGAGCGGGTCGCCGAGCGCGCCGGGTTCCTTCGTGCGGTCGAGGACGGCGATCTTCTTCACGGTCTTCGGAAGGACCTTGAGCAGGTATTCCGGAGCGAACGGACGGTAGAGGCGGACCTTGACGAGGCCGACCTTCTTGCCCTTCGCGAGGAGCGTCGGCAGCGTCTCTTCGATCGTCTCGTTGACGGAGCCCATCGCGATGATGACGTTCTCCGCGTCGGGAGCGCCGACGTAGTCGAACGGATGGTAGGAACGGCCGGTGATCTTCGAGATCGCGTCCATGTATTCCGCGACGACCGCGGGGACGGCGTCGTAGTACGGCTGGGCCGCTTCACGCGCCTGGAAGAAGATGTCGGGGTTCTGGGCCGTGCCGCGGATCACGGGGTGATCGGGGTTCAGCGCGCGGTCGCGGAATTCCTTGACGGCCTTGCGGTCGAGGAGCTTGTCGAAGTCGGCGTAGTCGATCATCTCGATCTTCTGGACTTCGTGCGAGGTGCGGAATCCGTCGAAGAAGTGGAGGAACGGGACGCGGCTCTTGATCGACGCGAGGTGGGCGATCCCGCCGAGGTCCATGACCTCCTGGACGGAAGAGGACGCCAGCATCGCGAAGCCGGTCTGGCGCGTCGCCATGACGTCGGAGTGGTCGCCGAAGATGCAGAGCGCATGGGCGGCGAGCGTGCGGGCCGTGACGTGGAAGACGCCGGGGAGCAGTTCACCCGCGATCTTGTACATGTTCGGGATCATCAGCAGCAGGCCCTGGGAGGCGGTGTAGGTCGTCGTCAGGGCGCCGGCTGCGAGAGAGCCGTGGACCGCGCCGGACGCGCCGGCTTCGGACTGCATCTCGACGACTTTGACTTCCTGGCCGAAGAGGTTCTTCTGGCCGTGGGCAGCCCATTCGTCGACGTACTCGGCCATCGGGGAGCTCGGCGTGATCGGATAGATCGCGGCGACATCCGTAAAGGCATACGACACGTACGCGGCGGCCTGGTTGCCGTCCATCGTTTTCATGTGTTTCTTTGAACTCATAACGGTTTCCTTTCTTTGTATGTTCCACGCGAATGGATCGCGGGGCTTTACGCGAACAGAGTAATTGTATCACATTGCGAAATGGTTAGCAATCCGAAACAATCAAAAAAACCGCGCGTTTTCGTGCGGTTTCGGTATTAATTTTCGTACATCTCAGGCGTTTTTGTGGAAGAGCGCCTTTTCCGCGTACATCATCGCGTCCGATTCCTTCAGAAGCTCGTCGGGAGACTTCGTTCCGTCCGCGCAGAAGCTGTAGCCGACGGAGCAGCTGTACGGCGTTTCGGCGACGTTCCGGCGGATGCGTTCGACGAGCCGTTCGACCTCGAACCGGTCGGTCTGGCGGCAGACGACGACGAATTCGTCGCCTCCGGTCCGGTATGCCGATTCCCTGCGCCCCAGGGCGCGCGCGAAGCAGCCCGCGAGCGCGGTCAGGGCCTCATCTCCGACCGCGTGGCCTTTCGTGTCGTTGACGGCCTTGAGCCCGTTCATATCGATCGACAGGAGCGCGGTGATGCTGCCGGGATCGTTCGCGATGTCCGCGTAGAAGGCCTGGCGGTTGAGAAGTCCCGTCAGCGAGTCCTTTTTCGTGAGCTGGAGGATCAGGAAGACGTAATAGACGAACAGCGCGATGGCGATCGTCGTGCAGAAGATCCGGGAGAACGCGCTCCCGAGCACGAACGGCAGGAGAAGGCCCGCGCCGAGCGCCAAGCCGAGGAACGCGATCGGGACGATCTCCATCGACCGTTTGTTGCTGTTCTTCACGAGCGTCACGATCAGGACGGCGGCATACACGCCGACCATGATGAACGGCAGATAGCCGAGCGGTCCGCGCATGAGCCGGCCGTTTTCGCCGAGGGAGAAGACGATGCCCGTCGGGATCGAGATGAAATCGACCGCGGCGAGGATGATCGCGGGGATGAAGACGATCCAGCGGATCTTCGTGTTCAGCGAGTAGATGACCTGCGCGATGATGAACGGCGTCGCGCTGTAGCGGATCGCCATCAGGACGGTCCGGGCGGCGGTGTGTGTGCCGAGATCGGCGTAATAGAACTCCAGGAACACGAGGCTCGACAGGACGAAGATCGTGACGATGAGCGTGTACATGCGGCGGATCGTCACCCGGTCGAGAAAGATCGTCTCCGTCAGGGAGATCGCGAACGCCAGAAGAACGAGGATCAGCGCCCAGTTCTGCAGAATGTATTCATTTAGCAAGGGCGGCCTCCTTTCTTCCGTTCGGACGGCGTACGCGAACCTTAACACATGACGAATTACCGGCACGGCGGCCGGATTACACGGGCATAACAGGTTTATTATACTCCTTTGCCGGGCGTGATGCAAGCGGAGCCCCGCCGAAAAACCGTTGGCGTTTTCCCGCCGCCGGATGTAGAATGATTCCGTTATGAAACTGACGGAGGCGAAAACGCTGAATATGACCGAGGGAAGGATCGGGCGTCTTCTTGTGACGTTCGCGATCCCGCTGCTCGTCGGCTATCTCTTCCAGCAGCTCTACAACCTCGTCGACAGCCTCATAATCGGCAACTACGAAGGTTCCGACGCGCTCGCCGCCGTCGGGATCGGCCATTACCCGCTCAACATCTGCGTCAACTTCTTCCTCGGCCTTTCGGGCGGCGTGACGGTCCTCGTCTCCCGCCACTTCGGCTCCGGCGACCGCGAGGCACTCCGGCAGAACGTCGAGAACGCGTCCTCGCTCGTGATCGCCGCGTCGCTTCCGGTCATGGTCCTCGGGTATGTGCTCGCGAACCCGATCCTGCGCGCCGTGAACACGCCGGATTCCGCCTACGCGCTCACGTACGCTTATATGGTCCCGCTCTTCCTCGGCATCGCCGGGACGCTCGGCTACAACATGAACGCCGGCATCCTCCGCGGGATGGGCGATTCCGTCTCGCCGCTCGTCTTTCTCATCATCGCGACCGTCGTGAACATCGCGCTCGATTTCCTCTTCATCGGCGCGTTCCGCTGGTCGGCGTTCGGCGCGGCCCTCGCGACGGTCATCGCGCAGTGGACGAGCTGGATCTATTCGATCATCCACATCAACCGCCGCTACCCCGAATACCGGATCCGGCCGCTCCGGATCCGCTTCCACGCGTTCGAGATGCGCCGCCTGATCCGCGTCGGCCTTCCGATGGCGCTGAGCTCGGGCCTGTTCGCCCTCGGCCACACGATCCTTTCGGGCATCGTCAACTCCAACGGCACGGCGTTCTCCGCCGGCTACAACGTCGCGATGAAGCTCGACGCGCTCGATTTCTACACGCTCGCGTCGTTCGCGGCCGCGGTCACGACGTTCGCGGGCCAGAACGTCGGCGCGGGCCGGTTCGACCGCCTGCGGAGCGGCCTTCTGACCGGGCTCGCGATCGCGCTCTCCGCGACGGTCGTGACGTCGCTCCTCGTCGCGCTTCCGTCCGGCTGGCTCGTGTCGCTGTTCGACCGCTCCCCCGACGTCGTCGCCGTCGGCCGCGGCGCGGTCATCCGTTTCGTGCCCTACTACGTCATCTACACGGCGTTCTATATGATCTGCGCGTTCCTCAACGGGATCGGCGACACGAAGATCTCCCTCGCCGGAAACATGTTCCTGTTCTGGGCCGTCCGCCTGCCGGCCGCGTTCCTTCTGAACCGCTCCGCGGACCCGATCAACGTGTTCTACTGCTACCCGATCAGCTGGATCGGCGGCCTTCTGATCGTCCTTCCGTACTTCCTCTCGGGCCGCTGGAAAAGGAAGCTCGAGCGGGATCATCACTAAAAAACCGGCGCCCGAGGGCGCCGGCGTTTTCTATCCGCGTTTTTTATCTGTTTTTGTTCGCGATCAGCTCGCGTCCCATCCGGACGCCCATCGCCGAGGCCATCATCAGGCCGCGCGTCCACCCCGATGAATCGCCGAGGCAGTGGAGGCCGCGGATCGACGTGTTGAGGTGTTCGTCCATCTTGACCTTGTTCGAGTAGAACTTCAGCTCCGGTCCGTAGAGAAGCGTCTCCGCGGAGGCGAAGCCGGGAACGACTTCGTCCATCGCCTGGATGAAGTTGATGATGTTGACCATCGTGCGGTACGGGATCGCGGCCGTCAGATCGCCCGCGACGGCGTCCGGAAGCGTCGGCCGGACGTTGGACTGGGCCAGTTCCTTCGCCCACGTCCGCTTGCCGTCGAGGATGTCGCCGAACCGCTGGACGAGGATCGAGCCGTTCGCGAGCATGTTCGTCAGCTCGCCGACTTTCTGGGCGTACTCGATCGGTTTGTTGAACGGGACGCTGAAGTTATGGGAGCAGAGGATCGCGACGTTCGTATTCTCGCTCTTGATTTCCTTGAACGAATGGCCGTTCACGACCGCAAGATCGTTGTCGTAGTTTTCCTGGGCGACGAATCCGCCGGGGTTCTGGCAGAACGTCCGGACCTTGTTCTTCCAGGGGCCCGGATAGCCGATCAGCTTCGATTCGTAGAGGGCGTTGTTGACCTCCTCCATGATCTCGTTGCGGACCTCGACGCGGACGCCGATGTCGACCGTTCCGGGGACGTGGGCGATGTCGTTCTCGCGGCAGAGCTTTTCGAGCCATTCCGCGCCGCGGCGGCCGGTCGCGATGACCGTTTCGTCCGCGCGGATCTCCGTCGTCTCGCCCGTCTTCACGTTTTCGACGACGACGCCCTCGCAGGTGCGGTCGTTTTGGATGATCGACTGGCAGTCGTATCCGAAAAGGATCTCGACGCCGTTGGAGAGGAGATGGTTCTGGATCGCGGTGTAGAGCGACTGGGCCTTTTCGGTGCCTAAGTGGCGGATCGGGCAGTCGACGAGCTGGAGTCCCGCGCGGATCGCGCGGCGGCGGATCGCCTTGACGGCGTCGGGATCGCCGACGCCTTCGACGTGGGCGTCCGCGCCGAATTCCAGATAGATCGTATCGGTGTAGTCGATCAGGCTCTGGGCCTCCTCGCGACCGACGAGGTCCGGGAACGCGCCGCCGACCTCGCACGAAAGCGACAGCTTTCCGTCCGAGAACGCGCCGGCACCCGAGAAGCCGGTCGTGATGTGGCAGTACGGCTTGCAGTTCATGCATTTGCCGGTCTTGTCCTTCGGGCAGACGCGCCGTTCGACGGGCTGTCCTTTTTCCACAAGGACGATCTTCCGCGTATCGCCGTTGCGGAGCAGTTCGAGGGCGGTGAAGATTCCGGCGGGGCCGGCGCCGATGATGACGAGATCCGTTTTCATCCCAGTCTTCCTTTCCGGAGGCCCGTTTTTTACAGGCCTGCGTTACAAATCGAAAGCGCCCGACATCGCGAGCGCTGTGCACAAGTGAATCTTATCGGGTTTCGGCGTATTTGTCAACCGCGTTTTCGGCGGGCGGCGGGGCGGGCGCGTCCGGTTTCCGGAAGCCGTATTTGTTGAAGTCGACCGTATTCAGGATATCCCGCAAACGGATCGCCTCTTCGGTCTTGAGGGTGATTCCCTTGGACATGTGTTCGTGGATCCGGTCCCAGGCGCGGATATCGTACTTCGCGTACCCGTCGTTCCAGGAGACCCAGTTCAGCTCGATGTCGCGGTTCTGGTAGCCCTTTCCGATCACGCCGAAGTGTTTGAAGATCTTGAAGCGGATCTCGTCGCGGCCGTTTCCTTCCGCGGCGGAGGCAGGCTTCTCCGCGTCGTCCGGAGCCGCGAGCTCCTCCGCGGGAACGCCCGCGCCGGGCAGTTCGAATCCCTCCGCCTCGTCGCGGACCTCGCCCGTCTCGGGATCGACCGGTTCGAAGCCTTCCGGCCGGTTTTCGGTGTATTCGTTTTTCTTCGGGGACATAGGTGTTCCTTTCCCTGCCCTCTTCGTCATCCCACCGAAAGGATAGCACAGGGAATCGCTTCCTGTCAAGGTATTTATTTACAATTACACTAATTCTTATTATTTATCGCGCAGGAACAGGATCGCGCCCTGCCGTTCGCGGCAGCCCTTCTCACGGCGGTACGACCAGAAGAGCTTCGGTTCGCAGCACGTGCAGTGGCTGTCGACCTCGATCGCTCCGGACGGCACGCCCGCGCCGGTGAGCTGGCGTTTGTTGATTCCCTTGAGGTTCATGTGGTAGCGCGGCGTCTCGAAGGCGGGTCTTTCGGCTTCGCCGAGCCGTTTCGCGCGCAGTTCCGCCGCGAGCCGTTCCATATCGCCGCAGGCATGGCAATTGCTCGCGCCCTCCGCGTCGGCCGTCGCGTATTCGTCCGCGTAGGGATACGCCGCGCGGAACGCGAGGACGACCTCCTCGCCGACCTGGAAGCAGCACTGGTCGATCCCGGCGGAGATCGCGCAGCGGACGTCCTTCGGGTCCGTTCCGTAAGTTTCCGTCATCGTCTCCAGCGTGCGGACCGCGATGTTTCCAAGCGTCCCCTTCCAGCCCGCGTGGCAGAGGCCGGCCGCGTGATGGACGGGATCGTACACGTATACGGCGAGGCAGTCCGCGTGGATCGACGTCAGGACGACGTCCGTCCGGTCCGTGACGACGCCGTCGGTCAGCGGGATCCGGATGCCGGTGAGGCCGTCCTTTTCGAGCAGGAACGGTTCGAACAGCGGATCCTCGCCCCGCTTGCCGGCCGCTTCGGCCTCCTCCGCCGCCCGGATCCGCGAAGCCGCGTCCTCGCCGGGCAGTTTCCCGTTCCGGATCGCCGCCCCGATCAGGCCGCCATCCACGACGGCGATCCCGGTCTT
>JAEEUO010000020.1 GCA_016286935.1 Bacillota bacterium
GCAGGAACGCCGCGCAGGAGCCCATCACCGCGGCCGCCATGGCGGAGCCGGCGAAGTCCTTGGGAGCGGAGCTTCCGGAGAAGAACTCCCAGCAGAAGAAGCCCGCCGCGGCTATCGTAACGCTGCTGGAGAGCCCGTCGAGCCCGTCCGTGAGGTTCACCGCGTTGGTCATGGCGACCATCACGAAGGCCAGGAAAGGCACCGTCAGCAGCCCCAGGTTGACCGAGGCGCCGAAGAACGGCACATAGACCATGTGGCCGTAGTGATACTCGCTTATCGCGTATATAACGGCTACGAGGATCTGCAGCGCGAGCTTCTGCTTCGGCTTGAGCCCCTCGTTGTTCTTTTTGACCACGATTATAAAGTCGTCCACGAAGCCGATGAGTCCGTAGAGCAGAGCGCAGAGCGATATCCACATGAAGCTGTAGCGCTCCTGAGGATAGAGCCTGCTGAGCGCGAAGCCCGTGAGCGCTATCGGTATGATGATCGCGATACCGCCCATGGTCGGGGTCCCTGCCTTCTTGAGATGCTCCTTCGGGCCGTCCTCCCTGATGCTCTGGCCGGCCTTGAGGCGCCTGAGCAGCGGGAGCAGCAGGCCCTCGAGCACAGCTCCGAGGACCAGATCGGCCGCGAATATTATGGCGAGCACGGCCTCCGGCCGCGCCGCTTTTCCTAAAACGCCTGTGGTAAGCACTGTCAGTTCTCCTGCCCGAGCTCCTCCCTGAGCTTCTCAGCCAGGGTGTGTATATTCGTCGCGAGCGAGCCCTTTACGAGCACCGCGTCGCCCTCCCTTATGATGCTCTTCACGAAATCAGCCGCCGACTCCACGTCCGGGAAGCAGTTGATGCCGCAGGCCCTGTCGGAGTCCATGATGCCCCTCGCGTAGAGGTCCCTGTCGCGCCCTATGAGCACGGCGATGTCCATGCCGCTGTCCGCGATGAGCTTTCCTATGCGAAGATGGCTCTCCTCGTGAGCCGGCCCGAGCTCACCCATGCGGGCGAGCACCACTATCCTGCGCTTCGCCCCGAGCGAAGCCATGGTCGCTATTGCTGAGCTGACGGAGTCCGGGTTTGCGTTGTAGCTGTCGTCTACGAGGGTCACCCCGCCCTTCAGCCTCACCGCCGTGAGCCTCTTATCCTCGATCTCAGCGCCCGAAAGCGCCGCGGCGGACTGTTTTAAGTCTATGCCGTATACGAGCCCGCAGGCGGCCGCCAGCGCCCCGTTGTGGGCGTTGTGGAGCCCCATGAAAGGCAGCTCACAGCGCACTCTGCAGGGCTCAAAGCTCCCGCGCCCCGCCTCCTTCAGCAGAGCCGCGCCCTCCGGGCTGAGCTCCATGTCGAAGGCGATGCCGCCGAGCCCGCGGTCCTCGAGGCCGCCGATCCTCAGCATCGAGCCCTCCTTCTCCCCGGCGCTGAAGCGCCTGAAGGAGCCTGTAGAAAGCCTGTCTATGTCCCCATCGCTCAGGAACGGCGAGTCGGAATTGTAGATCAGGAAGTCCTCCGCCCTGAGAAAGCTCGTTATCTTGAGCTTCTCGCGGGCGATGCCCTCCCGGCTGCCTATGAACTCCATGTGGACCGTTCCCACGTTCGTGATGAGCGCGGTGTCCGGCTTTATCCTTTTGCAGTACTCGTAGATCTCATTCTTCCTGTCCATGCCCATCTCGAAGACTATGGCCTCGGTGTCCTCCGGAGCGGAGAACGCGGTCATGGATATGCCCACGTAGGTGTTGAGGTTCTTCTTCGTCCACACCGTGCGGTATCTCGACGAGAGCACCGCTCCCACGAGGGATCTCGTGGAGGTCTTTCCGGTGCTGCCCGTCACCCCGACCTTTATCGGGTCCAGCTCGCGCACGTAGGCCGCCGCGAGCTCGAGAGCACCAAATTCAGTATTATCACACCAGATGGCGCAAATGTCATCATGCTTTTCGAAAAACGCCTCCCCGAGCGCGCGGTCGGAGAGCAGGAAGGCCCTGCAGCCCCTTTCATAGGCGCCCTCGAGATACTTGTGGCCGTCGTTGTTCGGGCCCTTGACCGCGACGAAGAGCTCTCCCTCCCGGACAGCCCTGGAATCCACGGCTATGGTCTCCACGCATATATCGCGCCTTCCGCGAAGCTCGAGCCCGGCCGCTTCGGCCAGCTCTGCAACAGGTCTTCTTCTCATGATGTTCTCCTACTTGTAATAGACCGTGACGCTCGAGCCCTTGGGAACGTCCTCCCCGGGCTTGGGGTACTGGTCCACGACCGAGAGCTCGTCGTAGCTCTCGATCTCGGGAGAGACCGTGCAGTCGAGGTCCCTTCCCATGCATATCCCTATGGCGTCCTCGAGGCTCTGCCCCGTGAGGTCGGGCACCGTCCTCCTCTGGCTCCTCAGAGTCCTGAGCTCCTCGGACGAATAATCCGGCTCGATGTCCAGATACCTGAAGAGGTCGCCGAGTATCGCCTTTGATATCGGGCCCGCGGAGGTCGAGCCGTAGCGCGCGGTCCTGGGCACGTCCACGATGACCAGCATCACGAACTTCGGATCGTCGATCGGGGCTATTGTCACGACCGAGCCTATGAGGTCGGTCTTGGAATAGCCTCCGCCCTCGGGCTTGTTGGCCGTTCCGGTCTTGGCGCCCACGCGGTAGCCGGGCATCTTGACCGAGCCCGCGCCGCCCTTCTGTACGTTGTATTCCATGATCCCGAGCACGTCGCTCGCGGTCTGGGCCGAGATCGATATGCTCTTGACGGTGTTCTGGAACTCCGACACGACGTTGCCGTCGCTGTCCCTGAGCTCCTTCATGAGGTGGGGCTGCATGAGCTGCCCCTGGTTCGCGATCGAGCAGACCGCGGTGGTGATGCTTATGGGGGTGACCGCAATGCCCTGCCCGTAGGACATGGTCGCGAGCTCTACGGGGCCCGCCGCGTTGAGGTTATGCAGTATGTTCAGCGTCTCGCCCGGATAGTCGATACCGGTCTTCTCGGTGAGCCCGAAGCCGGAGAGGCCTTCGGAGAATCGCTTGATCCCCATGCGCTGCACGAGGTTTATCATCGTGACGTTGCAGGAGTTGGAGACCGCCTGCGTGAGCGACTGCATGCCGTGAGCCGCCGGATAGTTCCAGCAGTGCAGGGTCCAGTCGGCGACCTGCACGTAGCCCGGGCAGTAGAAGTTCTCGTTCATATGGGTGACGCCGTAGTCGAGCGCGAGCGAGGTCGTGAAGAGCTTGAAGACCGAGCCGGGCTCGTAGGTGTCGCTGACGTTGAAGTTGCGCCAGACCTTGTTCCAGTAGTTGAGCTTCTCCTCGGAGCTCATGGCCTCGAACTTCGCCTCGTCTCCCGGGAGCGGCGCCCTCGGGTCGTTGGCGTTGAAGGAGCCGGTCTGCGCCATCGCGAGTATGCCGCAGGTCTTCGGGTCCATGATGAGGCACATGACGCCGTCCGCCCTGAGCCTCTCCCTGCCCGCCTCGATCTGCTCCTCCACGAGGTGCTGTATGTTCTCGTCTATCGTGAGCACCAGGTCGTAGCCGTCCTGCGCCGCGTAGTAGCGGTTGGTGCCGTACGCGAGAGCGTTGGTGCGGTTGTCCTTGCTCATGATCCAGCGGCCGTTGAGGCCGGCCAGGTAGTTGTTGTAGTAGAGCTCGACGCCGAGCATTCCGACGTTGTCGTCGTTGGTCCCGCCGAGTATGTGGGAAGCGAAGGTCCCCAGCGGGTAGTTCCTGCGGTCGTTCTCGATGAGCTCGATCCCGGCGAAGCCCTCGTCGCGGATCTCCTCGCCGACCTCCTTATCGACGTTCTTGGCGAGCTTGATCAGCCTCTTCTCAGCGGTGATGGTATCGTAGACGTCGTCGTAGCTCATCCCGAGGTACTCGGAGAGCGCCTGCGCCTCGTTCTGGATGTTCACGATGCGGTCGTTCTCGGTCTTGCCGTTGTTCTTGACCGTGTCGGGGCGCACCCAGACCGTGTAGGCTGTGGAGCTGGAGGCGAGAGCGTTGCCGTAGCGGTCGAGTATGGAGCCGCGGCGCGCGGTGACGACGCGGTCGGTCGTCTGCTGCTTGACCGCCATCTGCCTGTACTCTTCGCCCTTTATGATCATGTGGTAAGCGAGCCTGCCCGTCAGAGCCAAAAAAAGGAGGCACACGATCCCGAAGACCGCGAGTAGCCTCTTTCTGTTCTGCTGGGTGGTTCTGCTCTTTTCGGATGCCATAAATCAAAAAGCGGCGCAGTTCAGCGCCGCGGATGTGCTGCTCTACTTGTAGATCGTCTCCATCAGCGCGAGCGCGAATTCCTCGATGTCCGCGTCGTTCTTGTCGTAGTAAACGATCTGGTCAAAGCTCGGGTGGATGAGGCCGAGCTCAAGGGCGCGGTCCTCAAGGTTCATGATATTGGTGGCGTTCTTGATCTTGACGTCGAGATTCTGGATGACTCTCTCGCTCTCCTGGATCTGCCTGTTGAGGCTGTTGATCTCGTACTGGAGCTTTGCGGTATACGCGTTGACTCCTATGATGAGCAGGAAGGCGAGGAATACCGTTATGATCACCGCTACGATCTTCGCTCTGTCTCTGAACGCCGTCATTTAACTCTCCCTCTCCAGCTTCTCTACAACTCTGAGCTTAGCGCTGCGGGCCCTCGGGTTGGCCTCGAGCTCCGCGGCGGAAGCCGTCACCGGCTTCCTCGTCACTTTCTTTATGTCGGGCTTCCTCCCGCAGACGCACACCGGAAGGTCCGGCGGGCAGATGCAGGGATTCAGCCTCTTCTGGAAGCTCTCCTTCACTATCCTGTCCTCGAGCGAATGAAAGCTTATTATCGCGAGCCTGCCGCCCGGCGCGAGGCAGTCGATGAAGTCGTCCACCGCTGTCCTGAGCTGGCCAAGCTCGTCGTTTACCTCGATCCTTAGGGCCTGGAAGGTCCTCTTCGCGGGATGCGGGCCGTCCCTTCTGGCCGACGCCGGCACCGCCGCCTTTATGACGTCCACGAGCTCGAAGGTGCTCGTAAGGCGCTTCTCGGCTCTCGCCCGGACGATGAAATCCGCTATGCGGCCCGCCCAGCGCTCCTCGCCGTAATCCCTGATGATCCTCGCGAGCTCCTCAGCGGAGTAGCCGTTGACCACATCCTCCGCGGTCAGGCTGTCGTCCGCGTTCATGCGCATGTCCAGCGGGGCATCGTGCATGTAGGAGAAACCGCGTTCGGGGTTGTCCAGCTGAAAGGAGGAAACGCCAAGATCAAGGACAACCCCGTTAACGGCTTCGATGGAGGAACTACACAAAACGCTTTTGATATCGGCAAACGTGCTCTGCACGAATTGCTTTTGACATTTGTAAGGTGCGAGGCGCTCCCGCGCGGCGGCAAGGGCGTCTTTGTCGCGGTCGATCCCGATCAGGAGACCGCGTTCGGAGAGGTGTTCGCAGATCCCGCTCGCGTGGCCTCCGCCGCCGAGCGTCCCGTCGACGTAGACGCCGTCGGGGTCGATGCGGAGATTGTCGATCGTCTCGCGGAACAGGACGGATACGTGGCGGAATTCCATCGCTTAGATCCCGAGCTGGGCCATCTTTTCGGCGATGGCGTCCTCGTCCATATTGCTCGAGGTGTAGGCCTCCCATTCGGACTTCGACCAGATCTCGACGCGGTTCATCGCGCCGATCGTGACGAGTTCCTTGCCGATCTTCGCGTGTTCGCGAAGGTTCTGGGGGATGACGATCCTTCCCTGCTTGTCGATCTCGCATTCCGCGGCGCCGGCGTAGAAGTTGCGGATAAAGGCCCGCGCGTCCTTGTCGGCGACCGGAAGGCTCTTCAGGCGCTCCTCGAACTTCGCCCATTCGTCGAGCGAATAGAGGAAGAGGCAGTGGTCCAGTCCGCGCGTCATCACGAAGCGGTAGCCGAGTTCCTCGCGGAATTTCGCGGGGACGATCAGCCGGCCTTTTGCGTCTATGGAGTTTTGGTATTCGCCCATGAACACGGGGACATGCCTCCTACTTTTTTATCGTGTCTATATCATACACCACTTCCCTCCATTTTGCAACCACTTTATATATTATTTTTGGGCTTTTTCACCACTAAATATGCTGTTTTTGGGCAAACGAAAACCCCGGTCCGAAAACCGGGGTCGTTTCGCGTTTTCTGTGGGTTGCGGGTCCCTTTCCGCCTTACCGGATCATCTTCAGCTTGACTTCGCCCATCGTGTCGGCGACGTAGCCGATCTTGTTGGCGAGCTGGTCGAGCTCGCGGCAGAGTTCGCGGACCTGGAGCGCTTCCGACACCGAGGGGTTCGATTCCTGCAGGCCGAGAATCCCCTTCCAGTAGAGGCGCTTGACGGCGTTTTCGTCCTTCTTCGCGGCGATCGTGTATTCGAGGTTGATCTCCGATTTCGACGTTTCGAAGATCTGGGACGCCTCATAGAGGTTCTGCATCGCGTCGAGGCACAGATCGACCATGTTGAGCATCGACTCCGACGCGCTGAGCCGGAAGATCTCGATCAGGTCCTTGATCTCGTCGACCTGGTCGATGACGTCGTCGATGCGGCGGGAAAGCGCGAACAGATCCTCGCGGTCGATCGGGGTGATGAATTCGTCCTGGATCGCGAGAATGAGTTCCTTGCGGTAGCGGTCCCCCTCCTTCTCGAAGCCGACGATCGCCGTGACGGACGTCTGCTTGTCGACGCCTTCGGGAAGCGTCATGAAGTGGTGGAGCTCCTTGATCCCCTTGACGCAGGATTCGCATTGTTTCGTCAGGATATCGAAGTAGTTGAGTTCGTTCTTTTTGCCGAAGAGAGCCATGGGAGTACCTCCTTGTTCAATCAGAGAAGAATCAGCCGGAGCAGCAGGAACGTTCCCGCGCCGACGAGGCCGGCCGCCGGGATCGTCGTAAACCAGGAAATGATGACCTTTCCGAAAACGCCCCAGTTGATGCGCCGGACGTTCGTTCCGCTTCCGACGCCCATCACGGTCGCCGTGATCAGCTGGGTCGTCGAGATCGGCGCGCCGATGACCGTCGCCACGGCAAGGACGAAGATGACCGTCAGGTGGCAGGCGAAGCTCTGGCTCGGATGGATCTTGAAGATCTTCATGCCGATCGTGCGGATCATGTTCAGGCCGCCGGAAACGGTTCCGACCGCGAGAGCGGCCGCGCAGCCGACCATCGCCCAGAACGGAACGGTGAATTCGCCGGCGCCCGTCGCCATCGCGAGGACCATCGCAATCAGGCCCATCGATTTCTGGGCGTCGTTCGAACCGTAGACGAACGAAAGCGCCGCGAGCGTGTATTTCTGGACGTCGGAGATCTCACCCTCGGCCTTTCGTTTCATGCCCTGGAAGATGTTGCCCATCAGCGCGTAGACGAAAAAGCCGATGATGAAGCCGATGATCGGGGACAGGAACATGAAGAGGACGACCTTGATCAGGACGCTCTTCCAGACGATGGAATCCCAGCCGAACGCCACGATCCCGGCGCCGATCAGGCCGCCGATGATCGCGTGGGAGGACGAGGACGGAAGCGCGAGGACCCAGGTCAGGATGTTCCATACGATCGCGCCGACGATTGCGCCGAGCACGAAGACCATCGCCGTCCGGCTGTCCGCGCCGAGCATCGATTCCCGCTCGACGACGCCCGTTCCGACCGTCTTCGCGACGGCCGTCCCGAGAAGCGCCCCTCCGGCGAATTCCGCGAGGCAAGCGATCAGAAGCGCTTTCTTCGGCGAGATCGACCTCGATGCGATCGCAGTAGCCGTTACGTTCGAGCCGTCGTGCATGCCGTTGATGAACGCAAACACGAACGACAGGCAGATCGTAACGATCGCAAGCGTGTTCATGATTATCTCCTGTTTCGTTGAATAGAATGCAAAACCCGGAAGGTCCCCCTTCCGGGTTCAGTGGTGCGGCTGACTGGACTTGAACCAGCACGGTGTTACCCATACGGCCCTCAACCGTACGCGTCTGCCAATTCCGCCACAGCCGCACAAGCAGTGGTCCCTTTCGGAACGGCACAATCATATTAGCAAGTCGAAATGGCGTTGTCAAGCACTTTTTATTCGATCGCTTTCATCGACTCCGCCATGTCGATCGAAGCGATCTTCCGCCGCAGAACGAGATCGATCAGCACCGCGAAGACGAACGTGATCGCGACCGCCAGAACATACGAGACCGGCGCGAGGCGGCAGCCGAAGTACATCGACTGGATGACGATCTGGGACATGACGTACCGCAGGAGCAGGATGCCGAGAGGGATGCCGAACAGCGACGCGATCCCCGTGAGGATCAGGTTCTCGCGGAAGACGTACTGGGCCGTCTCGCCCTGGAAGAAGCCGAGGACCTTCAGCGTCGCGATCTCGCGCTTCCGTTCGGTGATCGAGATGTTCGTGAGGTTGTAGAGGACGATGAACGCGAGCGCCCCCGCGGAGACGAGGACGATCAGAACGACGTAGTCCATCGACTGGAGCATCGAATCGACCGTCGTCATCATATCGTCCGATAGCGAGACGGACAGAACGTCGTCGCGCGACAGGAGCGCCGCGGCAGATTTGTGGACATCCGCCCCTTCCGTGAAGTTCACGTACGCGTTCTTCCGCTCCGGCTCCGTCCCGAGCTGGTTGCGGACCGTCTCCTCCGACACAAAGACGTAGTCGTAGAGGTAGTTGTCGAAGATGCCGGTGACCGTCACGGTCAGCGTGCGGTAGTCGTCGTCCGTAAGAGTGACCGTATCGCCGACGGAGATCCCGCGCGAATGGGCAAGCCGGTAATCGAGGACGGCCTCGCCCTCCCCCGGCCAGGCGACCGGTTCCTTGCCTCTGTGGAGGTCGACGAAGCGGTCGAGCGGTTCGCGGAACGTGACGACGTTCGTCTCCTCTGCGCCGTCTTTATGGATGTCCATCGTCTCGATCCGCACGAGCGCCGCGTCCGCGACGACGTCCGCGCATTCCCTCCGGAACGCCGCTTCGTCCTCCGCGGTGCGGGAGCCGTCGAACGTGACGATCGCGTCGTGGATGCTGATCTCCTCGTACTGGAGGTCGACGATCGGCTTGATCGTGTCGCTGATGCCGAGGCCCGCGAGCAGAAGCGCCGTGCATCCGCCGATGCCGATGATCATCATGACCATGCGCTTTTTGTAGAGGAAGATGTTTCGCACGGAGACCTTGCGCAGGAAGCCGAGCCGCTTCCAGATGAACGGGATCCGCTCGAGCAGGACGCGTTTGCCGGGCTCCGGCGCCTTCGGGCGGATCAGCTCCGCCGCCGGCTCGGTCAGGTCCTTGTGGCAGACGAACCACGTCGTGCCGAGCGCGAGGAGGATGTAGAGGACCGTGCAGACGGCGAACATCTTCCAGTCGAGGACGTACGCGATCGGACGGTCCAGCGAATACATGATCCGGTAGATCTTCCAGATCGCCATCGGCATGTACCGCGAGCCCACGAAGAAGCCGACGAAGCACCCGATGAGCGACGCGGTCCCGGCGTAGATGAGGTACCGGCCGATGATGCGGCTGTCGTCGAAGCCGAGCGCCTTCAAAGTGCCGTTTTCGGTCCGCTGCTCGTCGATCATGCGCGTCATCGTCGTGATGCAGACGAGCGCGGAAACGGCGAAGAAGAACAGCGGGAAGACCTTCGCGATCCCGCGGACGATCGCCGTGTCGTTTTCGACGGCCACGTAGCCGATGTTCGTCTCGCGGTTGAGCACGTACACGGTCGGCTCCTCGAGATCGGCGAGGTCGTTTCGCGCGTCGTCGACCTTTTCCTGGCCCTCGGTCAGATCCATCTCGGCCTTTGCGATATCGGCCTCGGCGTCGGCGATCGTCTCCTCCGCCTCGCGCGACTTCTTCCGGTATTCACGGAGGCCGTCGGCGGATTCCGCTTCCCCGTC
>JAEEUO010000021.1 GCA_016286935.1 Bacillota bacterium
CTCCGCTCGCAGAAAGGACCCGCGGACGACCGGTACGAAGACGGCCGCTCTGAGAACGGCGCGGCCGGTACGAACGGCGGAGCCGGAGCGCAGGCCGCAGCCGGAAGCGGAGCCGGTACGCAGGGTGTGAGCGGCGGGACCGGTACGCAGGCTGCGGCCGGAAGCGGTGTGACCGGCGGCAGCGCGCCCGTCTCCTCGGGGAGCGCGGTTTCGGTCAGCCGCGAGGAAGCGCTCGCAACGGCGCTTGCCCACGCGGGCCTCACCCAGGCCGAGGTTTGGGACGTCGACTGTGAACTCGACCGGGAAAACGGCCGCACGGTCTACGAGATCGATTTCGAAAACGCCTCGTACGAGTACGAATACGAGATCGACGCCGTGACCGGCGGGATCCTCCGGTCGAAACGCGAAAAGAACGACTGATCCGTTCGGAAGAACGGGAAAGGAAAAGCGGCTCCGCCTCAGGGCGGAGCCGCTTGTTTTCATCTGTCCTATTCGTCTTCTTCCGGAAGCTCTCCGAAATCGCCGAAGGAAGCGGTCTCATAATCCGCCGGGTCGGTCGAAACGACCGAGCCCGCGAGGACGGTGAAGAGGACGGGGATCTCCCGCGGATCCTCCGCGCCGTTTCCGTCCTCGTCCGCGTGTTCGAACGGGGAGCGCGCGAGAACGGCGAAGTCGGCGGGCGCGCCGACGGCGATGCGGCCGCCGTCCTCGAACGCGCGCAGAAGGTGGCGGGACCGCCCGGTCAGGACGGAGAGGATCTGGGCGGGCGTCTTCGGCTCTCCGATGACGGGGATCTCGGCCGTGTCGAACGCGTCGCGGAGTTCGGTCTCCTCGTCCGGAGAAAGTCCCGACAGGCGGACGACGGCCTTGCCCTTGCGGGACGCCTCGCGGGCGCGCCCGAGGCCGTCGAGCGCGGCGCGGGCGGCAGGAAGGCCGTTCGCGATCGCGAGGACGTCAAAGCCGTGGTCGAGCGAGCGCGTCGCGTAGTCCGCGAGGAAATCGGGGGACAGCGTCGAAGCGCCGTCCGCGTCCGAATCGATCGCGAAGCGGACGGAGGACGCCGAAAGAAGGTCCGCGCATTCGACGCAGAGCGTCTCCCTTTGCGCCATCCGCTGAAGGGCGAGATAGGGATCGGTCTCCTTCGGAACGTACGCCGTGACGATGTTCCGCTGGAGCGCGAGGCCGGACTGGAGAAGGTCCGTCGCTGTGCTCATAAAGCCGCGGACGTAGTAGTCGGGGGCGCCGCTGTCGAGGATCGCCGTATAGCCCTTCTTCGCGTACGCGATCGAGGCGGAAACGATCCCTTCGGACACGCGGGAGTCGTCGAAGAGGCCGAGGATGTTCAAAAATTGCGAAACGGTCGAGGGACCCTCGAGAAGGCCCGTCGGAACGTTGTTTTCGTCGCGGCCGAAGTACTGGTAGCCGGGGAGGATGTCGCGGAACAGGAACCACGGGTTCGCGGCGCGGGCCGCTTCCAGATCGTCCTCCGTCACGGTTCCGGCCTCGAATCCCGCCTCGTTCGGGTCGGTCTCGTCGTCGTATTCGCCGTCGAGATCGATGCCCTCCTCGGTCTTGGTGCGGAGGACGGCGTCCGCGGCGGACGAGCGGCCCTGGGGGACGAGCCTGACCTCGCCGGCCGCTTCCATCGCCTTCAGCTCCTCGAAGAGCGATTCGTGGGCGGCGTTCAGGGCGGCCGTGTTCACGACGGCGGAAGAGCCCGAGGCCGACAGGCAGACGAGCGGCGTCCGGGGAGCGATCCCGTCGAGCAGCTCGCGCGGGGACTCGCCGAACGACAGCGCGTCGGAGTAGCCAAAGGCGGCGTGGGCGGGATCGCCGCGGTGTGTGGAGACGTAGCGGTGGAGGGCGGAAAGGATCTCGTCGGCCGAATCCTTCTCCGAGAGCGGAAGGGCGACGGCGCCGTACGCGTCGCGGATCAGCGTCCCGTCCATCGTGAAAAAGCCCGGAACGGCGCATCCGCCTTCGAGGTCGACCGTTTCCGTGTCGCGCCCGCGGAAGGCTTCGACGTCGTCTTCGTCGCCGAGCGCGAGGACGGCGCCGTCCTTGACGGCGATCGCCGAGGCGTCGGGAAAATCGGGATCGAGCGTTTCGACGGTCCCGTTGACGAAGATCGTATCGGCGTATTGTTTTCTGCTGAACAGACCCATTTCGATTCCTTTCTTGCGCTACAGGTAGATGCGTTCCAGCCGCTGGCCGAGTCCGCAGAGGATCTCCCACGAGATCGTCTCCGCCTCCGCCGCGATGTCGTCCGCGGTGACGGAGAGGGAGCCGTCCGTTCCGAGAAGCGTGACGGTATCGCCTTCAAGGGCGCCCGGGACGCCCGTCAGATCGACCATGAACTGGTCCATGCAGACGTTGCCGACGATCGGCGCCTTCGTTCCGCGGATCAAAACCGAGCCGCGGTTGGAAAGCAGGCGCGGATAGCCGTCCGCGTATCCGACCGGGACGGTGCCGATGACCGTCTCGCGGTCCGTGACGAACGTCGAGCCGTAGCCGATCGCCGTGCCGGCGGGGACGGTCTTCACGAGCGTGAGGCGCGCGCGGACGGACATGACGGGAAGGAGCGGGATCGGGCTTTTGACGTTCTTCCCGGCGGGGTGGTAGCCGTAGAGGATGATGCCGGGACGGCAGAGACCCTTCGCCACTTCGGGGTAGTCGAGGATCGCGCCGCTGTTGGCGATCGAAAGCAGGCCGGGATCGAAGCCCTCGGCCTTCAGGCGGCCGGTAAAGCTTTGGAACGCGGCGAACTGGCGGTTCGTGTAGGCGACGCCCTTTTCGCAGGGATCGTCGGCGTCCGCGAAGTGGGAGAACACGCCGGAGCAGGCGATGCCCTCGAGCGAAAGGATCTCGCACGCCTCGCGGAAGGCCTTCCCGGTCAGCGCGGAGTCCGCGGAGCCGTCGGAGCCGAAATCGGCGCCGGCGTGGAGGCCGATGCGGCCCATGCCGGTATCGAGAACGAGGAAATACGGAACGGGAGCGGGGTTCAGGTCGCCCTTGGCGGCTTTTTTCTGCGCGATCCGGCGCGCGGCGTCCGCGAGGGCGCGCGCCTGGGCGAGGGAGGACACCGGCAGCGTCAGACCGGCCTCCAGCGCGACGGGAAACGTCTCCGCGGGGGAGAGCCCGAGCACGAGGATCGGGACGCCGATGCCGATCTCGCGGAGCTTCAGGCCTTCGGGGATCGTCGCGACGGCGAGCCATTCCGCCCCTTCGCGCACGAGAAGGCGGCTCACTTCAAGCATGCCGTGGCCGTAGCCGTCCGCCTTGACGACGGCGGCGAACGCCGCGCCGGGTCCTGTGTGGCGGCGGATCTCGCGGAAGTTGCGGATCAGCGCGTTTGTATCGATTTCCGCCCACGCGGGACGGAGAAGAGCGTTGTTCGGGGCCATAAGCGCCTCCTTGGTATGGTTTGGTCGCATTCATTATAACCAACCGCAGGATCGATTGCAAACGGCAGGAAAAGCCCCCGCAAAAAAACCTTACATCGGGCCGCGAAAATGTGATAAACTGTATACACGGAGGTTTTCCCCATGTACTCCATCGGTGATATGGTCGTATACGGAAGCACTGGCGTCTGCCGGGTTACGGATATTACGCGACCCGATTTTTCCGACGCGTCGGACGAGCGGCTGTATTACGTGCTCACGCCCCAATACCAGAACGGCGTCATCTACACCCCCGTCGACACGAAGGTGTTTATGAGAGAGGTGATCACCGTTCCGGAGATCGAAGCGCTCGTTTCCGAGATCCCGACCGTGGAAGCCCGTGGATACTATTCGTCCTCCGTTCAACTCCTGACGGCCTATTATGAGACGATCCTCAAATCGTACCGCTGCATCGACCTCGCGAAGCTCGTGCTGTCGATCCGCGCGAAGAAGAAGGAACTCGAGTCCCAGAACCGCAAGCTCGGCCAGATCGATGCCCGCTTTATGAAGCGCGCCGAGGAACTGCTGTTCGGGGAGCTCGCCGTCGTTCTCGATCTGGCGCCGGACGCGGTCCCGGCCTGGCTCGAAGAACGCATTTCCCGCGAATGATTTGCAAGCGGACCGGACTCATGATACACTGTTCGGGTAAATAACAATCCGCCGGCGGCGGCAGGACCGGGCGATCAGCCGACCGAGCGCGCGCCGGAACCGGATCAGCCTCGAAAAGGGGAGGCGGGTCCGGTGATATTTCCATTTCCCAATCGAAAGGACCGCCTGTATCGGGCGGCAGGAACAACTGAATATGCGTTTTGAAGACACGAATCTCATTCCCGAGCTGCTGCAGGCAGTCTCGGACGCGGGATACGAGGCTCCCACGCGGATCCAGGAGGACACGATCCCCCTGGCCCTGATGGGGCGCGACGTTCTGGGGTGTGCCCAGACCGGAACCGGCAAGACGGCCGCGTTCGCGCTTCCCATCCTCCAGCGCCTCTATCTCGGCGAGAAGGCTCTTTACGGCGGGCGCACTGCCGGAACCTCGGAGGAACCCGTCCCGGCGGCGTTCGCGCGGACGATGGACGAGGCGTACGGCCGCGTCGCGAAGACGGACGCCGGCGAACCGGCTCCGAAGGCGAAGACCGCCCGCGGAAAGAAGAGCAAAGCCTCCGGACAGGGCGACGCGGATGACCGCAAGATCCGCGCACTGATCCTCACGCCGACGCGCGAACTCGCGCTCCAGATCGGCGAATCGTTTGACCTTTACGGCAGACACCTCCCCCTCCGCACGACCGTCATCTTCGGCGGCGTCAGCCAGAACCCCCAGACCGACGAGCTGAAACGCGGCATCGACATCCTCGTCGCGACGCCCGGCCGACTCAACGACCTGATCGGCCAGGGCTTCATCTCCCTCTCGGACCTCGAGATCTTCGTCCTCGACGAGGCGGACCGGATGCTCGACATGGGCTTCATCCACGACGTCCGCCGCATCATGACGAAGCTCCCGGCCGTGCGCCAGACGCTCCTCTTCTCGGCGACGATGCCGATGGAGGTCGAAAAGCTGGCCCTCGATCTGCTCTACCAGCCGATCACCGTCAAGGTCAACCCGCCGACGTCCACCGTCGACGCGATCCACCAGACCGTATACTTCGTCGATAAGGCGAACAAGCGCAAACTCCTCCTCGACCTCCTCAAGGAACCGGCCGTCGAGAGTGCGCTCGTTTTCGTGCGTACGAAACACGGCGCCGACCGCGTGGCCCGCGATCTCGTCCGCGGCGGCGTCTCCGCGAAGTCCATCCACGGCGACAAGAGCCAGGGCGCCCGCCAGGAAGCGCTCGCCCAGTTCAAGGCCGGCCAGATCCATGCCCTCGTCGCGACGGACATCGCCGCCCGCGGCATCGACATCTTCGGCCTCTCCCACGTCTTCAACTACGACGTGCCGAACGAGCCCGAAACGTACATCCACCGCATCGGCCGCACGGGCCGCGCCGGCCTGACCGGCGAAGCGGTGACGTTCTGCTGCTACGACGAGCTGGAACTGTTCCGCGCCGTCGAGAAGCTGATCAACATGAACATCGAAGACGTGCCGTCGCCGTACCCGATGGAGGTGTTCGCCTCGAGCGGGGAACGGATCGGCCGCCCGCCGGTCGGCGCGGAGAAGTCGACCGGACGCCGTTCGTCCCAGGACCGCGGCGGACGGAAGGACCGCGGAAACGACGTGAAGAAGTACGGCCGCGACCGCCGCGAGAAGGAGCGCCGCTTCCCGAAGGAGGAGTGGTTCGATCCCGAGACCGAGGACGTCGTGGAGACCGTGAACGGATCGTCGTTTGACGATATGGCGGAGGCGGCCGTGATCGGCGCCGCCGCCGTCGCCGCCGCCATACCCGGAGAAGGCGCGCCGAAGAAGAAGCGCCGTCGCCGCCGCAAGAAGAAACCGGCGGAACTCGCTCCGTCCGCGGAAGGCGCCGAAACGGCCGTGAAGGACGCGGAGGAAAGACCCGAAACGCCCGCGCCGAAGAGCCCGAAACAGCCGAAGAACGAACCGGCGGAAACGGCCGCCGAAGGAAAGCCGGACGGCGCGGAGGGCGGAAACGGACCGAAGTCCGCGCGCAAGCGTTCGCGGCGGAAGAAACCGTCCGCGGCTGCCGGCGCGGAACCGAAGGAGACCGCTTCCGAAACGCCGGTCAAAGCCGGCGGCGCTTCCGACAAGCCCGCGAAGGGCGCCTCCGACCGGACGCCGAAGGGCGACAAGCCCGCGAAGGGCCCCTCCGACCGTACAGCGAAGGGCGATAAGCCCGCGAAGGCCGGCTCCGCCGCGGATAAGCCCGCGAAGAGCGGAAAGCCCGCGCCGAAGGGTGAAAAGAGATCCGAGGCGAAGAAGGAGCGCCGTCCGTTCCAGGAGCACACCCGGCTCGAGGACCGCGGCAGCGTTCTGAAGCACCTCCCGAAAAAACAGGAGGCGGCGTACGAGGCCGAACCCGACGACGACTTCATGCCGAAGATCGTCTTCAAGAACAACGCTCTCAACGAAGCCTCCGAATCCGCCGGCAAGGCGAAAAAGGGCCTCTTCTCCGGCCTGTTCCGGTTCGGAGAAAAGAAGGAGCCGGCCGGACCGAAGCCGACGGACGAACTCAATACCGACATCATCGAAACGCGGACCTGGCAGGGCTCCCGCGGCCAGAGGCCGAAGGTGGTCGACCGCCGCTCCGCCGATGACGACGATGATCTTCTGTAGGAACTGATTCACCATCACCCCAGACGCCGCAGACATGCGCAGAAAGGAACATTATGGAACAATGGGAATTTGACAGTTACGGTTACATCGAAGCATACATCATGCGCGCGAAGATCGCTCTCGAAAAAGCCGCCTTTCCCCAGGACGACAAACATCGTGCGATCGGCGTCGTAGCGGCGTTCCCGGATGCGTATCCGTTCTTCTTCGACGGAGAGCGGCCGCGTACGGACGGAACGGTTCCCGACGTCGACGCGTCGAAGGGCCAGATCCTGCCCGAGGTCGCGGACTACGTCAAGAAGACGGCCGAGCTCGCCGTCAAAGGCGGAAACGCGGTCATCTTCGCCTGCTTCCATCAGCACGAAGGCGTCGTCACGGCGACGTCGAACGGCGTCCGCGCGGAGCTGGCGGCGAAGGGCCTTCCCGAGGACCTCGTCCAGGTCGTCTACCGCACGAACGAAGCGTATATGCGCATGCTGAAGAAGCGCGCGGACGCGGCGGTGCTCGGCGATGAGTCGATCCAGTTCCCGGTCGAATCGGCGATGACCGAAAACACGCTCGCATTCTTCGACGACGACACCGATCTCGAGGAAGCCGTCCCGCTCATCCTCGCGGCGCGCGCGAAAGACAACGGCACCGATCCGGCGGCCGAACAGACCGTCTTCCTGCCGTGGGAAAACCTGAATAAATTCGCGACGATCGCCGACCGGTTCGGCGGCTACTACGTCTGGAACCTGATCGAGGGCGACCTCATCCGCCAGTATCTCTTCTCCGACGCCTCCCAGATCTCGTCCGCGACGCCGGACGGCAAGATCAACGAAGGCGCCAACCCGAAGAGCGTCGGCAAGTTCAACCCCTCCGCGATCGGACGGACCGCGCAGGAGATCAGCGAAACGCTCTACCTCAAGACGCGCCCGACCGACAAGGTCCTCCTCGTCCCGAACAACGGCATCGGATCGGTCGATATGATCGTCCGCGAGAAGCTCTGCCCGGTCATGGCGGTCTATCCGTACCGTGAGCTCCGCAGCGCGCTCGGCGTCGCGAAGGAGATCATCGCGCGGGCCGGCATCCGCCATTCCGTCTCGATCTGGCCCGGAAAGGTCAAGGAGGCGAAGGCGGCCGCGTTCGTCGAAGAGGTCCGCGACGCCCTCCAGGCCTCCCGCTTCAGCGTCGGCGCCCCGGCGGCCTCCGCGGACGCCGCGATCGAACCGACGTACAGCGAGATGTACTGGACGATCCGGTCGTAGAGACCGGCGTTCGAATCGCAAAGGCCGGTTTTTGAATAAAGCGTAATAAGGCGCGCCTCCCGCGGGAGGCGCGCTTTTACATTAGTTGTTGTCGGACGGGTCGAAAGAGCGTATACTCTTTCCGTAACGAAATACAATTACACGGGATCGCCCGGGACCCGAACGGATCCCGGAACAGGAAGGAATACACGGTGAAATATTATCTGATCGATCAGGAAAAGGTGCTGGAGGAGCTCGGCTCATCCAGACAGGGACTGAGCAACGAAGAGGCCGGAAGGCGGCTCGAAAAAGAAGGAAAGAACGTTCTGAAGAAAGAGGAGAAGCGTCCGCTGTGGCGTAAGTTCCTCGATTCGATCACGGATCCGATGATCCTGATCCTCCTCGGCGCGGCGCTCGTCCAGGTCATCGTCACGATCCTGGAATCCCACGGAAACTTCACGCTCGGCTCGTTCACGGACGTGTTCGTCATCCTCGCGGTCGTCATCATCAACGCGATCATGAGCCTCGTTCAGGAGAACAAGGCCGAGGCGGCGATGTCCGCCCTGATGGAGATGACGGCGGAAACGTCCCACGTCATCCGCGAAGGGAACGTGGTCACCGTCAAGAGCGAAGACCTCGTACCGGGCGACGTCGTCCGGTTCGAAGCCGGCGATACCGTGCCGGCCGACTGCCGCATCCTCGAATCGTACAGCCTGAAAGTGGAAGAGGCGGCTTTGACGGGCGAATCCGTCCCGGCGGAAAAACTCGTGAATATGCTGATGTGCGCCGAAGGGCGGGACGACGTGCCGCTCGGCGACCGCTCGAATATGCTCTACAGCGGCTCCACCGTCGTCTACGGACGCGGAACGGGCGTCGTGACCGCGACGGGCATGGACACGGAGATGGGCAAGATCGCCGGCGCGCTGAGTATGGCCGAGAAGGAGCAGACGCCGCTCCAGAAGCGCATGGCCGAGCTCTCCGCGTTCCTGACGAAGCTCGTCATCGGCATCTGCGTCGTCGTCTTCGGCGTGAGCTGCGTCCAGTCGATGGTCCTGACGGGCCTTCCGTTCTCGTGGGAGCTGTTCGGCGCCAACGCCGTCAACAGCCTCGTCGCCGCGATCGCGCTGGCCGTCGCCGCCATTCCGGAGGGCATGCCCGCGGTCGTGACGATCGTCCTGTCGATCGGCGTCACGGATATGGCCAAACACCACGCGCTGATCCGCAAGCTGACCGCCGTCGAAACGCTCGGCTGCACCCAGATCATCTGCACGGACAAGACCGGCACGCTGACGCAGAACAAGATGACCGTCGTGCAGGAATACACCGACGACCCGACGCTGATGGCCACCGCGATGGCGCTCTGCTCCGACGCGGAGATCCGGCCCGGAGAGGACGAGTCGACCGGCGAGCCCACGGAGGCGGCGCTCGTCAACTACGCGATGAAGTGCGGCCTGCCGCGGTACGAGCTGGAGAAGGCCCAGGAGCGCGTCGCCGAAGCGCCGTTCGACTCCGAGCGGAAGATGATGTCCACGGTCCACAAACGCGAGAACGGGTACATCCAGTACACCAAGGGCGCCTGCGACATGGTCATGGAGCACTGCACAGGGTATCTAAGAAAGGGAGAAGTCGTTCCGATGACGGACGACGTTCGGGAAGAACTGCGGAAGGTCAACAAGTCCTACGCCGACCAGGCGCTGCGCGTCCTCGCGGCGGCCTACCGGACGTACGACACGATCCCCGAAGACACGAGCCCGGCGGCGCTTGAGGAATCGCTGATCCTGATCGGCCTGTACGGGATGATCGATCCCTGCCGGCCCGAGGTCTACGAGGCGATCGAGAAGTGCCGCATGGCGGGCATCCGCCCGATCATGATCACCGGCGAC
>JAEEUO010000022.1 GCA_016286935.1 Bacillota bacterium
ACTACGCAGGCGCTGTCAAGTGGGCCTACGCGGCCGGCGTCACCGAGGGCGTCTCCGAAACGTCCTTCGACCCGGACGGCGACTGCCTGCGCTGCCAGGCCGTGACGTTCCTCTATCGCGCGTTCCGGAAAAATGAAGACGAAACCCAGGGAGGTGCCGACCAATGAAGACAAAACGTTTCTTCGCGATCCTTCTGACGCTCTGCATGATCCTCACGGCGCTGCCGTCCGCGGCGTTCGCGGACGATCCCCAGCCGAGCGTCGTGACGGATTCCTATGAGGAAGATCCGATCGACATCACCGCCGATCCGCCGCCGGCATCGCTCGACACCGTCGATTTCGGCGTCGACTCGGGGATCTCCGCGCCGTGGGACGGCACGTTCGTGACCGTCGAGGCGAACGACTACGTCCAGGGGGTCGGCTTCGCCTCCGATCCGTTCGCCGGCCGGAACCCCGGATCCGGTACCCAGAACGATCCCTACCTCCTCAGCAGCGCGGCGGATCTGAAGACGCTCTCCGACATGACCCAGAACGGCGCCATGGAGAATAAACTGTACTTCCGGCTGCTCTGCGACGTGGACCTCTCCGCGTACGGCGACTGGAAGCCGATCGGCCCGGACGACAGCCGTGCGTTCAAAGGCGAGTTCGACGGCGGCGGCTGCGTGATCACCGGCCTTTCGGCCGTGAGCAACGGCGCAAACCGCGGCCTCTTCGGCGTGAGTGAAGGCGCGATCAAAAACCTGACCGTCGTCGGCACCGTCTGCGGCGACTCCAACGTCGGCGGCATCGTCGGCAAGTGCCTCGGCCCGATCGAGAACTGCACCTTCACCGGCGACGTCAAGGGCGGCAACAGCGTCGGCGGCATCGTCGGAAGAAGCGTCGGAAACATCACAAACTGCGCGTTCAACGGCAATCTGGTCTGCTCGAAGGACGGCATCCCGGTCGGCGGAATCGTCCTGAGCGGCTCCGGCGAATACGGCGGCGGGATCTCGGGCATCTGCCTGGGCGGCACGATCTCCGGCTGCCGTTCCGCTGGCGTGATCGACGCCTTCCAGCAGATCGGCGGCATCGCCGGCCGTGTGGGCGAGGAAGCCGCCGTGCGCGACTGCGTCAACGAGGCGAGTCTCGTCGCCGACGACGCGGTCGGCGGCATCGCCGGCCTTTGCCTCGGCCTGATCGCGGACTGCGTCAACAACGCGACCATTTACGGATACAAGCGCGCCGGCGGCATCGTCGGCCAGATCTTCGGCCTCGTCACCCGCTGCCGGAACACCGGCAAGATCGAAGGGATGTATTACTCCGGCGGGATCGCCGGCGGGACCGCCGTGACGAACGTAACCGTTACCATCCTCGGTCCCCGGTTCGGGGAGGGCTGGAACGGCCAGGCCGGAGAGATCTCCTACTGCGTCAACGAAGGCGACGTCGGTCTTCCCGGGACCGACTGCAGCGGCGGCATCTCCGGATGGGGCTATATCGCGACGCTCATCACCGGCTGCGAAAACAGAGGCAGCGTCGAAGGCAAGATCGATTGCGGCGGCATCGTCGGCTACAGCCAGGCGACCGTCACGGGATGCGTCAATACCGGCCGCGTCAAGGTATACGAGTGTGACGCGGGCGGCATCGCCGGCAGAACCCATAACGGCACGATCGCTCACTGCGTCAACGAAGGCGACGTCGAGTGCGCCAAAAAATGGGCCGGCGGCATCGTCGGAAGAAACAACAGCACCGTGATCCAATACTGCATCAACAAGGGCACCGTTCTCTGCAACGACGAAGCGGGCGGCATCGTCGGATACCTCAGCGGCCACGTGACCCGCTGCGTCAGCTTCGGCGAGGTGCGCGGCAGCAAGCTCTGGCCCGGGCAAGCGGAGGACCTCGGTTCCGTCAGCGGATACGCGTGGGACGCAACGATCGAGGACTGCTACCTCGACTGCAAGCTGGGAGGAAACACGGCGAACGGCGCTCTGTTCCCCGTCGGCCGCAACGAGGGAACCAAATATTCTCCGGTCACGGTCCGGAACAACTACTCCGCAACGAATTATCTTTCGATCAACAGCCAGGGCACCTTCTCCGACGAGGTCTGGTATGACACGGGAGACAAGCTCTGGCTCCGCAACATGAGCCCGATGGCCGAGAACGGCGTCGTGACCGTCCGGAACGCCGAACAGCTCGAATGCCTCGCCCGGATGGTGAACCACGGCATGGACTACTACGGGACGACGATACTCCTCGACGCCGACCTCGACCTCGAGGGGATCCCGTTCGAGCCGATCGCGCACTGGGATGTTTACGACGGCACCCTTTTCAAGGGCAACTTCGCCGGCCAGGGGCACACGATCTCCAACCTGACCATCGATCAGGCCGCCGACCGGGTCGGCCTCTTCGGCTACATCAAGGGCGGATCGGTCAAAAACCTGAAGGTGAACGGAACCGTCACCGGCGAGGAGGAGACCGGCGGACTCGTCGGCCGGCTCGAGGGCGGCTCCGTTGAGAACTGCTCGTTCACCGGCAACGTCTCCGGCACCGACTGGGTCGGCGGACTCGTCGGCTATATCAGAAACTACGGACTCGTCAAGGGCTGCTCGTACATCGGCGGCTCCGTAACAGGCAGCGATTACGTCGGCGGAATCGCCGGCCAGATCAGCCAGCCCGGCCGCGACAACGACGGCGGCCGCATCGAGGACAGCTGCTCCGTCGGCGCCGTCACGGGCGGCGAATGCGTCGGCGGCTGCCTCGGCGACCTCTCCGCCGACAGCCATATGAAAAACTGCTATCACTACACCGGCGCCGTGACCGGAAGCTCCAAGGTCGGCGCCCTCGTCGGCGACGCGAAGACGTCAAAGGTCTTCGACTGCTTCTACCTCACCGGAACGGCCGCGAAGGGCGACGGGACCGCGAGCGATTCGAGCGGCCACGTCTCGCCTCTCACGGCGGACCGGTTCATTGAATATTCCAGCTTCCCGTGGTCGTTCGGCTCGGTCTGGTCGCTGCGCTACCACCGTCCCGTCCCGGAATGGCAGCTCGCGTCCGTCACGCTCGACGCGAACGGCGGGACCGGCACGATGGCCGCCAGACGGACGGCGGAGGTCCCACCCTGCGCCTTCACGCGCGACGGGTATGATTTCATCGGCTGGGCGACCGATCCGGCTCTCGGCGGAGAGTTCCTCCGTCCCGGCGATCCGCTGCTCGAGCACGACCCCGTCACGCTCTACGCGGTCTGGGGAAAACCGGAATCCGTCGGTTACGTCGACGGCACAGGCGCTCCCCAGAGCCCGCAAACCACCTACGTGCTCAATTCGTCCCTTCTGAACCTTGAGGGCGGATCGGGCGCTCCGAGCAAGGGCTGGTACAGCGTCGACGGCATTCTGATCGACGCGGGCCGCATCGAGGTCTCGGGCGACGTCAATCTCATCCTCAAGGACGGCACGGCTCTGATCGCCCTCGGCGGCATCCACGTTCCCGCGGGCAGTTCCCTCACGGTCTACGGCCAGGAGAACCTCTACCCCGCCCGCGGCACGACGCAGGGCACGGGAACGCTCATCGCCCAGAATTACGCGATCTCCGCCGGGAAGATCCGCACTTCCGATAACGCCGCGATCGGCGGCAACGACGGCGAACCGTCCGGCAATATCACGATCCACGGCGGCATCGTCTCCGCCTCCGCGCAGGGCGGCGCCGCGATCGGCGGCGGCCGGGGCGCGTCGAGCGGCGTCATTACAGTCATCAACGGCCACGTCAACGCCCAGGGCGGCAGCGGATCGGCCGCGATCGGCGGCGGTATGAACGCCAGAGGCGGAACCGTCGCGATCGAGGGCGGCGTCGTCGTCGCGGTCGCCGGATCCGGTGCACAGGCGGTCGGCAGCGGCCGGAACGGCGCTTCGCCCGCCGCGGCCGGTATCGCCGCGCAGATCGTTGTCTACGGCAGCCCGACGGCGGAGGACCCCGTCGCGGCTTCCGAACGGGAATCCGTCCTCCGCGGCAAGTACGCGCGGATCGAGCCCGTCAAGCTCGCTCAGGAGCTGGCGTTCGCGACCGATTCTGTCCAAAAGGAACTCGGAGACGCTGATTTCACGATCGCCGCGGCCCACACCGCCGGCGACGGCAAACTCCGCTATTCGAGCAGCGACACCGGCGTCGCGACGGTCGACGCGGACGGCAAGGTCCGCCTCGTCGGCGAGGGCGAAGCCGTGATCCGCGCCGCGGTCGGCGAAACGGTCCTCTACAAGTCCGCGAAGGCGTCCTATACGCTGACCGTGACGACGCCGAAGGAGCCCGTCCCGGACGCCGTCTTTACGGCTACGGGCCCCGACAGCGGCACGCTTTCCAACCTCGACGCGGGCGCGTCCTACACGGTCGGCGGCGCGGGGATCCTCACGGAAACGGCGATCCAGTCCGATTCGGATGGCAGCTGCGCGTTCCACTCCGGCCTCGCGGCAGGCCCTCTGAGCGTCGTGAAGAACGGCGGCGACCCGTACCCGCTTGCCAGCGACGCCCAGACGCTCACGGTCGCGAAAGCCGCGACGCCGGCGCTGATCGCCGTCCAGCCTGATACGATCAACGGCACGGGTTCGATCCCGACGACGGCCGGCCACCAGAAGAGCATCAACGGAACGGACTGGGAGGATGCGGACGGCGCATGGACCGGCCTCGTTCCCGGCACGTACTACGTGCGCGTCAAAGCGAGCGGCTCTTCGCTCGCGTCCGATCCCCAGACGATCACGATCACGGACTTCGATCCCAACAAAGAACCGACTCCCGCCGCGTCGTTCACCGCGACCGGTCCGGACAGCGGCGTCCTTTCCGGCCTCACTCCGGACGCGGAATACGCGGTCGGCGGCGCGGGGATCGCTCCGGACACGGCGATCACAGCCGGCGCTGACGGTTCCTATGCGTTTGACGCCGGCCTGGCCGCGGGCGATCTCTCCGTCGTGAAGAAGGGCAACGGCTCGACCACGCTCGACAGCGGCGCCCAGACGGTCACGGTCTCGAAGGCCGCTTCTCCCGCGTATCTCGCTTCGACCGGCTGCACGACCGAAGCGGACGACGACGGCACGATCACCGGAACCGACGCCTCGATGGAATACCGCGCGGCCGACGGCGATTGGACGCCGGTCGCCGGCACTTCCGTGACAGGCCTTTCCGCCGGAACGTATTCCGTCCGCGTCAAAGCGGACGGTGCGGCGCTCTCGTCCGATCCCGCGGACGTAACGGTCGCGGCCTACGTCCCGCCCGTCACGCCCGACCCCCAGCCCGGAAACGATCCCCAGCCCCAGCCGGCAGACGATCCCGTGCCGGAGATCGGTCTGCAGGAATACCCGGAGCCCGCGGTCAGCGATGAGCCGAAGCCCGATCCCGATCCGGAGCCGTACACGCCGGTCAGCGACGAGCCCGAACCGACGGTCAGCGACGAGCCCGAACCGGAGCCGGAGCCCGTGGTCCTTCCCGAGGACGTGAACGAGGAGGACTACTACTACGGCGCGGTGTCCTGGGCGTATGAGAACGCGATCGCCGAAGGCAGGGACGAGACGACGTTCGATCCCGACGGCAAGACGAGCCGCGCCGAGATGGTGACGTTCCTCTGGAGAGCGGCCGGCAAGCCCGAGCCGTCGATCACGGAATGCCCGTTCACCGACGTCGACCCGGACGACTTCTACTGCAAGGCCGTCCTCTGGGCGTATGAAAACGGGATCACCGAAGGCGTGACCGCCACGTTGTTCGATCCGGACGGGATCGTCAGCCGCGCGATGGCCGTGACGTTCCTCTTCCGCGCGATCGGCATGGCGACCGACGTCGAGATCCCGTTCACCGACGTCCCGAAGGACGCGTACTACGCGGGCGCGGTCCGCTGGGCCTACGCGAACGGCGTCACCGAGGGCGTCTCCGACACGTCCTTCGACCCGGACGGCGACTGCCTCCGCTCGATGGCCGTGACGTTCCTCTTCCGCGCGTACGGAAAGGACGTCTCCCAATAAAAGAAAACGCGTTTTCTCTTGCAAACGCGTCCGATTGATGCGAAAAGGCGGCCGGCTTCACAGCCGGCCGCTTCTTTTTATATCAATGATCAAGGCATTGATTCTCTTCAGCGTTTTCTTGTCCTGTGTCTGCCAATACAGGTAGTCTTCCCATGCCTCATCGAACCAGATCTTGATCATTCGTCCACCTCGATCAGTTCGTGGATCTGGCCCTTCCCGGCGGCGATCGCTGCAAAACCGCGGTCGATCTTTTCGATATATCTCGCGTTTCGCACTTCTTTCATCAGCGCGTTGTATTGATCAAGACTCATCAGAACGACGTTTCGGTTTGCTTTTCGCGTTACGATCACAGTCTCACCATGATCGACGGCCAAATCGCAGAATTCTTTGAGATTGTTACGCACAGACGTATAATTCGCGGCGATCATCTTCACTGTCCCTCCTTTCTGTCAACTATATTGTACAGAATAACGGACAGGTTTGCAAGTTTCTTCCGCTGCACTCCTTTCAGGATAAAAATAACGCAGTCCCACTCCATTGTCAACTATTATTTGGTATTGTTCCCTTGTATTTCCAGTTCATAGCCTCTTTGGTGTTATAAAAGAACTTATGTGTGAAACAAAATCGCGCATTTCCTCTTGAAATGCGTTAAGAACGTGATTCATAATAGAGCCGTGCACCCGGGCTCCTCAAAACCGTATATATCTGATTATCAGTTTTAAGGAGGTCGCGATGTGTACAACCCCTTTTAACGTATCGTTCTTCGATGATACCGTTATTGCGCCGATCGAACGGTGCAACCTTCTCCTCCACGTATCCATTCTGGACATCCTCGGAGAGGAAGGCGACGCCATACGCCCGTACCTGGGTGACATGACGCTGACCGACGTCATAACCCTATTGTTCGACCATCAGTATACGCTGAAAGTCGTACCTGCCTCCGCGGAATAGAGCTGTCTCTATCCATGCCCGGGTGTACTGCTTTACGATCTCTGCTCATCGGAACAGAATAAGAAAACGCGGAATCCGTTCCGCGTTTTCGTTTTTTTGCGTTCTCTTCACTCCGGGATCGCCCAGTCGACCGTGCCCTCGCCGTGGGCGGAGAGGAAGCTGTTCGCGCGCGAGAAGTGGCGGCAGCCGAAGAAGCCCGCGTGGGCGGAGAGCGGCGACGGATGGGGCGCCTTGAGGATGAGGTGGTTCGGGTTCGTGATCATCGGGATCTTGGCCTGCGCGTTCGCGCCCCAGAGCAGGAACACGACCGGCTCCTCCCGTCCGTTCAGGAGCTCGATCACGCGGTCGGTGAACGTCTCCCAGCCCTTCCCTTTGTGGGAGTTCGGCTTTCCCTCGCGCACGGTGAGGCACGTATTGAGGAGAAGCACGCCCTGTTCGGCCCAGTGCATCAGGTAGCCGTGGGACGGGATCGGGCAGCCGAGGTCGGCGTTCAGCTCCCTGAAGATGTTCACGAGCGAAGGCGGCGCCTTCACGCCCTTCCGCACGGAGAAGCAGAGGCCGTGGGCCTGGCCGGGGCCGTGGTAGGGATCCTGGCCGAGGATCACGACGCGGACCTTCTCGTACGGCGTCGCCTTCAGCGCGTTGAAGATGTCGGCCGCGGGCGGGTAGACCGGGCCGGCCTTGTACTCGGCGATCAAAAACTGCCGCAGCGCCTTATAATAGTCTTTTTCAAACTCGTCCGCCAGGAGATCGTCCCAGCTGTTTCCGATGTGGACCATTCCGTCCTCCTTTCGCGACCGCCTTACAGAAAGCGTCCGGTCACGCTCTCCGGAGCCTTTTTGATGTCCTCCGGCGTTCCCGCCGCAACGATCCGTCCCCCCGCTTCTCCGCCGCCCGGACCCATGTCGATCACATAGTCCGCACTCCGGATGACGTCGAGATCGTGTTCGATCACGACGACGGTCGCACCGCTCCGGATCAGCGTTTCGAACACGCCGAGGAGCGTCCGTACGTCGAGCGGATGGAGGCCGATCGTCGGCTCGTCGAAGACGAAGAGCGCGTCGCTTTGGGCGCGTCCCATCTCGCTCGCAAGCTTCAGCCGTTGGGCTTCGCCGCCCGAAAGGCTCGGCGTCTCCTCGCCGAGGGTGAGGTATCCGAGACCGAGATCGCGCAGGACCGAGAGCCGCTGTGTGACGGTCCTCCAGTCCGAAGCGAATCCGAGCGCCGTATTCACGTCCATATCCATGAGTTCCGGGAGGGAACGAGTCTCGCCGTTCCGGTTCGTATACCGTATCCGGTACGCCTCCTTCGCGTAGCGGGATCCGCGGCATTCCGGACAGGGGATGTCAACGTCCGGCAGAAACTGGACGTCGAGGCTGATCTCGCCCGTCCCGTCGCAGACCGGACAGCGCAGATCTCCCGTGTTGTATGAAAAATCGCCCGCCTTCCGCCCGAGCCGCTTCGCGTCCGCCGTCTTCGCATAAAGCTTCCGGAGTTCGTCATGGACGTTTGCATACGTTGCGACCGTTGAGCGGACGTTTATGCCGATCGGCGTCGCGTCGATGAGCTTCACGCGGCGGATGCCCTCCGCTTCGACGCTCCGGATGTGGTCCGGGAGCTTCGTTCCCGCGAGATGCGCAGAAAGACCCGGCACGAGGCTCTCGAGGACCATCGTCGTCTTCCCGGAGCCCGAAACGCCCGTCACGACGGTGAGGCGGCCCTTGGGAATCGCGACGTCAAGCGGCTTTACGGTGTGGATCGCGTCCGTCGAAAGGCGGATCGTCCCGTCCGCGAACAGAGGCCTCCGGCCGGGGTCACGGTCACGCTCCGGCTTTTCCGTTCCCGCAAGAAACGGCCCGATCGCGGACGCTCCGTTCGCCGTGAGTTCCGCGACCGTCCCCTCCGCGATGACGCGGCCGCCGTTCGCTCCGGCGCCCGGCCCGAGTTCGATGATCCAGTCGGATTCCCGGAGGATCTGGGTGTCGTGGTCGACGAGGATGACGGAATTGCCGTCCCGGACGAGGTCGTGCATAACGTCGCAGAGGCCGATGATGTTCGCCGGATGGAGCCCGATCGACGGCTCGTCGAGGACGTAGAGAACGCCGGTCGTGCGGTTGCGGACGGCGCGCGCGAGCTGCATCCGCTGGCGTTCCCCGGTAGAGAGCGTCGAGGATGCGCGGTCGAGGGAGAGGTATGAAAGGCCGAGGTCGACGAGCCTTCGGGCGGCCGTGCGGAACGATTCCGCGATGCTCTCCGCCATCGGGCGCATCGCTTCAGGAAGCGAGCCGGGGACGCCGTCCACCCATTCAGCAAGGTCCGAAAGCGGAAGCGTGCAGACATCCGCAAGCGAGGACCCGCGGAGGCGCGGCGCGCGTGCGGCATCCGAGAGGCGCGTTCCGCCGCAGTCAGGACAGATGTCTTCCCGAAGGAACTTTTCGACGCGCTTCATGCCCTTCTCGTCCGTCACTTTCGCGAGTGCGTTCTCGACCGTATAGACGGCGTTGTAATAGGTGAAGTCGAGTTCGCCGGCTTCGTTCGTTTTCTTCGCTTTATAGAAAATGTGCTTTTTTTCGGCAGGAC
>JAEEUO010000023.1 GCA_016286935.1 Bacillota bacterium
ACCTCCACCGTCGACCAGGTCTTCGAGGAAACGGAACCCGAACCGGAAGAATCGTATGATCCTCACCAGAGCCAGCCGACGGATACGTACCACACCGTCAACTTCTACGTGGACGGCGAAGTCTGGTACTCCACGTCGGCCCTCGACGGCGAGCCGATCGACACGAGTTCCATGACCGGCAGTCCCACGAAGGACGGCGCCTACCTCAAGGGCTGGACGACAGATCCGGACGGCAAGAACGAGTATCAGTGGGAGACGCAAGACGGTAATGGCAATATGATCGAAACGCCCGTCACGGGCGACCTCTCACTGTACGCGCTGTTCTACGTGACGGTCCACTTCAACACGAACGGCGGCTCGAACATCGGCGACACCGACGTTCCGATCAACACGCCGGTCGGACAGCCCGACGATCCGACCAAGGGCACCGATACGTTTGCCGGCTGGTACGCCGATGAGGCCCTGACGACGTCCTACGACTTCTCGCAGCCCGTGACCGGCGAAACGACGATCCACGCGAAATGGACGACCCAGGCCTCTTCCGGCACCCCGGTCGCCGATCCGCTCGACTTCCAGATCGCGTTCGTCTCTACCATCTCCGAATCCAACGCTGTGCTCACAGGCGATGGCTGGAGCCTCGTCTCCTCGTACGCGAGTGACGCCGGCACACCCTATCTCTCGCAGCTCAGCCTGACGATCAACTCCGGCTACGCGCTTTACGAAGGCAGATTCAACTTCTTCGCGTCGGCGAACAGCCAGGGCGAATCGATCCGGCAGTCCAGCAGCTCCGCCAACGCCCAGGGCACGACCCTGGTCTTCGACACGACGGGCTTCAGTTCGCAGGCGACTTCCGATTCGTACGTCCACTGCTCCGTCAACGTTATGCTGTACGGCTCGAACCTGAACGACTACTCGACGTATACCAACTGGCCGGCCTCCGGTTCGGTCCTGTTCGACGTCACGGCCGACACCGTCTTCCCGACGGAGATCGCGTCCGGTCACAGCGTCTTCCTCCGCTCCACGGATAAGACCGTCGGCAAGTTCGACACCCTCCGCGTCGCCGGCGCGCTCGGCACGGACAGCACCGCCAATCTGGCGGCGAACGACAGCGGCGCTCTGATCATCGAAAGCAGCGGCTTCGTTACGATCGACAGCGAGCTGACGATCAGCAACGGCGACTTCTCGAACGCGGGCTCGTTCGAGCTGGCTGAAAACGGCGAACTCTTCATCGGCCGATCGGGTGAAAACAGCGGCTATATGACCGTCCTCGGCATGATCTCGGTCGCGCCGCCGTCCGCCACCGCCGGCGCTGAATTCGCGAACAGCGGAACGATGAATCTCGACGGCAGCTCCGCCTTCGTGATCGTCGAACAGGGCGGCGGTCTGCTCAACGGCGACAGCGGCGTGATCGAAGGCTCCGGTACGATCGAGATCGTCTCAGGCGGCAACTACTCGAACGGCGGCCTCGTCACCGTCACCGTCAACGACCAGAACAATCCGTAACGATCCATGAAACAACGTAAAGCTTCCGTAAAACGAATCCTGATCGCCCTTCTCGCGGCGGCTGTGTTGACCGCAGTCGCCGCGTCGGGCTGGCTCGCGTCGTGGAACAACACGATGACCGACTCGCTCCTGCAGCGCGCGAAAGTGACCGACGGCGAGATCGTCGTCATCGGCATCGACCAGCGCGCGATCGAAGAGTTCGGCCCGATGCCGTGGAACCGGTCCGTCTTCGCGGAAGCGATCTCGTATCTGGACGCCGACCCGGAAACGGCTCCCGCGGCGATCGGCATCGACGTATTGTTCGTCGGTGAGAGCGCCGACCCGGACGCGGACGCGTACCTCGCGGAAGCGGCCGCGCTCGGTGAGAACGTCGTCGTCGCGGCGGCCGCCCAGTTCGGATCCGGCATCGTCGGCTCGGACGACGGCTTCATCCTCGATTCCGTCGTCCGCGGATGGGACGCTCCTTATGACGACCTTGCCGACGTCGCGGCCCAGGGCCAGATCAACGCCGTCGGCGAGATTGACGGCGTGATCCGCCGCTCCCGGCTCTACATCGACGTCCCCGAAGTCGGCCGCGTGAAGAGCTTCGCGCGCGTCCTGTACGAAATGTACTGCGACTACCGCGGCGAGGAGCCGAACCCCGAGCCCGAAACGAACCGCGACGGCGCCTACTACCTTTCCTTCACCGCCAAACCGGGCGCCTATTACACGGGCGTCTCGGTTCTCGACCTGATCGAAGGAACGGTCGATCCCGAGGAATTCGCGGGCAAGATCGTCCTGATCGGCCCGTACGCGACCGGCATGCAGGACGACTACCCCACCGCGATCGACCGCACCAACACGATGTACGGCGTCGAGATCCAGGCCAACGCGATCGACAATTTCCGCGCGAACTTCTATCCGAAGGAGGCTCCCGCGTGGATCCCGCTCGCGATCCTGTTCGCGGTCGCCGTCGCGCTCGCGCTGCTCCTCTGGGACCGCCGCGTCGCCGTCGCCGTCACGATCTGGCTCGGCGCGTGCTCGGTCTGGATCGGCATCGCGCGGATCCTCTACGGCGCCGGCGTCGTGCTTCCGGTGCTCTACGTTCCGCTCGCGGCGACGATCCTCTTCATCGCCTCGGTCGCGATGAACTACATCCGCGCGGCGCGTGAAAAGCGGTTCGTCCAGAACACGTTCGGCCACTACGTCGACCCGGCCGTCATGAAACAGCTCCTCGACGGCGGAGCGGAAACGCTCGAACTCGGCGGCAAGCTCTACGACATCGCGGTGCTCTTCGTCGACATCCGCGGCTTCACGACGATGAGCGAGGCGCTCGATCCGCCGACCGTCGTCGAGATCATCAACAAATACCTGACGCTGACGACCGAGTGCATCATGAAAAACCACGGCACGCTCGACAAGTTCGTCGGCGACTGCACGATGGCGTTCTGGAACGCGCCGTTCCCCCAGGAAGACGCGATCTGGCTCGCCTGCCGCGCGGCGATGGACATGGTCGAGGGCTCGAAGGCGCTCGGCGAGGAGCTCCAGCAGCGCTTCGGCCGCAGCGTGACGTTCGGCGTCGGCGTGAACTTCGGTCCGGCCGTCGTCGGCAACATCGGCGCCCCCCAGCGCATGGACTACACCGCGATCGGCGACACGGTCAACACCGCGGCGCGCCTCGAGGCGAACGCCCCGGGCGGAAAGATCCTGATCTCCCGCGTCGTGGCGGACGCGCTCGGCAGCCGCGCGGAGGTGACGAGCCTCGGCGATACGATCAAACTCAAGGGCAAGGCGGAAGGCTTTGAGATCCTCACCCTCGATGCCCTTCACGAATAACCGCAATCCACAGAAAGGACGTGACTCCTATGAAGAAACGGCTCTTTGCAATCCTTCTCGTCTTCGCGATGGCGTTCGCGCTTCCGCTGACCGCGTCGGCGGCCGACCCCGCGAAGCCGGAATCCCCCGCCGAGATCTTCGCGCTCTCCGACGGCTCGTTCCTCGTCAGCGATACGTGGAACAAGGTCGTCTGGAAGATCGCGGACGGCGAGGCCGCGCTCTTTGCCGGCAACATCGCGCCGAAGGACATCTACGGCGAACCGGTCGGACGGTATAGCGACGGCGCGAAAGCCGACGCGTACTTCATCGAACCGCGCGGGATCGCTCCGTTCGGCGACGGATGGGCCGTCGCGGACGCGGGCGCCAACGTCGTCCGGTTCGTCTCGGCCGACGGCACCGTCCAGACGCTCGCCGGCAACGGCCGCCCGGGCTCGTGGGACGGCATCGGCAGCGGCGCCTACTTCGACCGGCCGGTCGGGATCGCCGCGGGCGATGACGGCTGCGTCTACGTTGCCGACAGCGGCAACGACGCGATCCGCAGGATCGCGAAGGACGGCTACGTCACGACCGTCGCGACGAACATCTGCGAACCTGCCGGCATCGCGTGGGCGGACGGCTGGCTGTACGTCGCCGAATCCGGCGCCAACCGCGTCGTCCGCGTGAAAGACGGCGCCGTTGAAGTCCTTGCCGGCCTTCTGGAACCGGCGGAGGACGACGGCGTCTTCTACGGCGGCTACGCGGACGGCCCCGTCGAGCGGGCCCGCTTCGATCATCCCGACGGGATCCTTGTCGATGAAGACGGCACGGTCTACGTCACCGAAACGCTCAACCATACGATCCGCGCGATCGCGGACGGGCGTGTCCGGACCGTATCCCGCAGCGCCGATACGCTCTCCTTCCCCGCCGAGCCGGTCGGTCTCGCGATGACCGCCGACGGCCTTGCCGTCGCGGACCGCTATACGGGCGAGGTCGGAACGGTCACGACGAAGCTTCAATTCTCCGACGTCGCGGACGGCGACTGGTTCGCGCCGTACGTCGAGGAGGCCGTCCTCCGCGGGATCGTCGAGGGCGACAACGGCGTCTTCCTGCCGTTGAACACCGTCTCCGCGGCGGAATTCGTGACGATGCTCTCGCGCGTCGCGAAGAGCGACGACGGATCGGTCCGCATCGATGCCAACGAAACGCCGGACGGCGTTTCCGCGAACGACTGGTATGTGAAGGAGGCGCGCTGGGCCGCCGCGAACGGCCTGACGGAGGCGATCTCCGACTGGACCGCGCCGCTCACGCGCTACCAGATCGCCCAGATCCTCTACCTGTTCGCGGATGCCCAGGGCTACGACGTCACGGAGCGCGCCGATCTCAGCGCCTTCCCCGATGCTGACGACATCGGAACGGGCGAAGGGACAGCCGTCGCGAACATCCGCAACGCGTTCCAGTGGGCCGTCGCCAAGAAGATCTTCGAAGGCAACGAAGGCTACCTCTTCCCGCTTTCGAGTGCGACCCGCGCCGAAGCGACGAAGGTCGTCATCGCCCTTATGGACGCGTACGGCCTGTAAAGCTTTCGGATCCAAACGAAAAAACCGCCTGCATTCGCAGGCGGTTTTGATTTGCCTTTCCGGATCAGTAGATCGGATATTTCGCGCAGAGCGACTGGACGCCTTCGGCGACGCGGGCTTTGTTGCCGTCGAAGTCCTCAATGATATCGGCGATCCAGTCGGCGATGAGCTTCATCTCGGGTTCCTTGAAGCCGCGGGACGTCACGGCGGGCGTTCCGAGGCGCAGGCCGCTCGTCAGCGTCGGCTTTTCGGGATCGTTCGGGATCGCGTTCTTGTTGGCGGTGATGCGGACGTCGTCGAGACGGATCTCGAGGTCCTTGCCCGTGAGGCCCGTGCCGAGGAGGTTCAGCAGCATCAGGTGGTTGTCCGTGCCGCCGGAGACGATCTTAAGACCGCGGTCCTGGAGGCCCTTGCACAGGCACGCCGCGTTCGCGACGATCTGGCGGCCGTATTCCTTGAACGCGGGCGTCATCGCCTCGCCGAGCGCGACGGCCTTCGCCGCGATGACGTGCATCAGCGGACCGCCCTGTGTTCCGGGGAAGATGGCCTTATCGATCTTCTTCGCGATCTCCTCGTCGTTCGAGAGGATCATGCCGCCGCGCGGGCCGCGGAGCGTTTTGTGGGTCGTCGTCGTCGTGACGTGGGCGTACGGCACCGGGGAAGGATGGACGCCGGCCGCGACGAGTCCCGCGACGTGGGCCATGTCGACCATCAGGTACGCGCCGACCTCATCCGCGATCTCGCGGCAGAGCTCATAGTCGATGAAGCGCGAATAGGCGCTCGCGCCGGCGACGATGAGCTTCGGACGGCATTCGCGGGCGATGCGGCGCATCGCGTCGTAGTCGATCCGCTCGGTCACGGGATCGACGCCGTAGTGGAACGCCTTGAAGTACTTCCCCGAGATCGAGACCGGCGAGCCGTGGGAGAGGTGGCCGCCTTCGGAGAGGTTCATGCCGAGGAACGTCGCGCCCGGTTCGAGGAGCGCGAAGAACGTCGCGAGGTTCGCCGAGACGCCGCAGTGGGGCTGGACGTTCGCGAAATTGCAGCCGAAGAGCTTCTTCGCGCGCTCCCGCGCGATCTCCTCGACTTCGTCGACGCAGTAGCAGCCGCCGTAGTAGCGCTTTCCGGGATACCCTTCCGCGTACTTGTTCGTCAGCGGAGTCCCGGCCGCGAGGAGCACGCCCTTCGAGACGACGTTCTCGCTCGCGATCAGTTCGATGTTGTGGCGCTGGCGTTCGATCTCGTTCTCGCAGAACGCAGCGACTTCGGGGTCGTAGTTCTTCAGCTCGTCGAAAAAGTTCATGACCACTCTTTTCTGCCCGCGGGTCAGGCTTACTTCCGGTTGTTTTCTTCGTTCTCTCTGTCGATCTGTTCCTGGGTCTTCTTGACGGGGGTGATGCGGCCGAGGATGTGTCCGGCCGGAGTGTCGTTATCATCGCCGAGAAGGCGTTTTTTAGCCTCGTCATCGGCTTTTTCTCTGGCCTCCGACTCCTTCATCTCTTTGATGTGTTCCGCGGCTTCACGGGCCTGTTTTTCCTTGCGGATGGACTGCTCGTTGCGGAGCTCGAGGATGAGTTCGTCGGCGGTGATCTCGCCCTTCATCAGGCGTTCGAACTGTTCGCCGTCGAGCGTCTCGACCTCGAGCAGGACGTGGGCCAGGTCGTGGAGCTTGCCGATGTTTTCGGTGAGAAGCTTCTCGCATTTCTCGAAGGACTCCTCGAGGATGCGGCGGACCTCTTCGTCGATCTCGTTCGCGGTCTCCTCGGAGAAGTTGCGGTGGGTCGTGAAGTCCTTGCCGAGGAAGACCTCGTCGGAGGAGCTGAAGTTCACGGGGCCGATGCGGTCGGACATGCCGTATTTCGTGACCATCGCGCGGGCGATGTCGGTCGCGCGCTCGATGTCGTTCGAGGCGCCGGTGGAGATGTCGCCGAGCGTCAGCTTCTCCGCGACGCGGCCGCCGAGGAGATGGACGATCTTGCGTTCCATCGACTTCTTCGTCTCGTAGTATTTCTCCTCCTTCGGGAGCGTCATCGTAAAGCCGCCGGCCATGCCGCGGGGGATGATCGTGATCTGGTGGACCGGGTCGCTGCCGGGCTGGAGGAACGCGACGAGCGCGTGGCCGCCTTCGTGGTAGGCCGTGAGCTTGCGCTCCTCGGGGGTGATGATGCGGCTCTTCTTTTCGGGGCCGGCCATGACCTTCGTCGTCGCCTCTTCGATCTCCTGCATCGTGATGACCTTGCCGTTGCGGCGGGCCGTCAGAAGCGCGGCTTCGTTGAGCAGGTTTTCGATGTCGGCGGGGGTGAAGCCCGGGGTGCGGCGCGCGAGCGTCTTCGGGTTCACGTCTTCGGCGAGCGGCTTGTTCTTCGCGTGGACTTCAAAGATGGCCTCGCGGCCCTTGATGTCGGGAAGGCCGATGACGATCTGGCGGTCGAAGCGGCCGGGGCGGAGAAGCGCGTTGTCGAGGACGTCGGGACGGTTCGTCGCAGCGAGGACGATGACGCCCGAGTTCTGTTCGAAGCCGTCCATCTCGACGAGGAGCTGGTTCAGCGTCTGCTCGCGCTCGTCGTGGCCGCCGCCGAGGCCCGCGCCTCTTTTACGGCCGACCGCGTCGATCTCGTCGATGAAGACGATGCAGGGCGCGTTCTTCTTCGCTTCGTTGAACAGGTCGCGGACGCGGCTCGCGCCGACGCCGACGAACATCTCGACGAATTCGGAGCCCGAGATCGAGAAGAACGGGACGCCCGCCTCACCGGCCGTTGCCTTTGAAATGTACGTTTTACCCGTTCCCGGAGGGCCGACGAGCAGGATCCCCTTCGGGATGCGCGCGCCGATCGTCCGGTACTTCCGCGGGTTCTTCAGGAAGTCGACGACCTCCGCAAGTTCTTCCTTCTCCTCCTCGAGGCCGGCCACTTCTTTGAAGGTGACCTGTTTCTTCAGTTCGTCGGGCTTCTGCATATGGGCGCGGCTCTTCGAGAAGGCCATCACGCCGCCGGCGCCGTTCTGGCGGTTCATCATCACGATGAACGCGATCATCAGGCCCGCGAGCAGAAGCGTCGGGAAGAGCGACCAGAACAGGCCGCTCGTCGAGGGCTTGACGGACTTGATCGTCAGTGTCCCGGCCTCCGCCTGCTTGAAGAG
Organism: Bacillota bacterium; assembly: GCA_016286935.1. Classification (GTDB taxonomy): domain Bacteria; phylum Bacillota; class Clostridia; order Peptostreptococcales; family Anaerovoracaceae; genus JAEEUO01. The sequence goes on from JAEEUO010000023.1 coordinate 8,013, forward strand.
ATACGATTCCTCCAGCAGGAGGATCGACGTCGCGTCGGGCGCGTAGGTCGATATCTTCGAGCCGTCCTTCAGCGTCGCGCTGATCGTCGTGTCGACGATCGTGATCTCGGACAGCTGTTCCTGTTCGCAGTAGCGGATGAAGTCGGAAAACTCCACCGCCGTCACGGACGGCTGGGCCGTTCCGCGGATCAGCCACGCGAACAGAAAGACGAGCGCGAAGATCACCAGATAAACGCCGAAGCTCTTAAAGATTTTGTTGTTCAAGGATGGTTCCTCCTCTTTCCCCCGAGATCGAAAACGAGGGTAACATTTAGTTTATCACATTTTCAGCGGCTGTTCAATACGGCGCACGATCGCGAGATCGTGGTCGAGCGTCAGCCGGAAGCCTCCCGCGAACTCGGCCTCGCCGCTTCCGCGGCCGCGCTGGAGCATCTCCCAGGCGGCCCAGAGGGTGGCCTGCGAAAGGTCCTTTTCCATGCCGAGGTTCCGGAGTGCAAGCGCGATCACGCGCGTGCCGACGGCGGGATGGAGCGCGAGGAGTTCGCGGCGGTCGAGCGGGATCGCGCCGTCGGACGGTCCGTCCGGGGACGCGCTCCGCACCGTTTCCGTCGCGCCGAGCGCCTCGAGGAGCTGCTCGGCCCACATCTCGAGGAAGTCGCGGTCCATCGCGGCGATGTTCGCGAGGCGCGCGAGCGCCGTCTCGATATCGGGGTTGTAATCGCGCTTCAGGACCGGCATCAGCTCCGTCCGGATGCGGCTCCTCGTATAGGCCGGATCGCCGTTCGAGGAATCGCGCCGCGGGATCAGGCCGCGCGCGTCGCAGTACGCGCGCGTCTCCTCCGCCGTCAGGGAGAGGAGCGGCCGGACGAGCATCCGGTCCGTTCCCGGAACGAAGCCGATGGAGTGCATCGCGGCGAGGCCGTCGGGGCCGGTGCCGCGGAGGATGCGCTGGAGCACCGTTTCCGCGAGATCGCTCTTCGTATGGGCGACCGCGACACGAACGTCGGCCGACGGATCCTCCGTTTCGAGTTCGTCCGCGACGCGCCGGAGCGCGTCGTACCTTAATATCCGCGCAGCCGTTTCGAGGCTTTCCCCCGTTTCGAACGCGAAGCCGGGAGCATTCACGCGGACGAGCCGGTACCCGGCGCCGAGCCGCTCTGCGAGCTGCCCGGCCGCGGACGCATCCGCGTCCGCCTCGTCCGCGCGGATCGAATGGTGGACGTGGCACGCGACGACGCGGAACTTCTTCCGCTTCGCGAGCGCCGTGAGTCCCGCAAGGAGCGCGAGCGAATCGGCGCCGCCGGAGAACCCGACGAGGACCGTATCGCCCTCCGCGAAGCAGCCGCTGTCCCATATGAGTTTTTCGAACTCGCGTACGTCCATCTTAACTCTTAACTCAGTTCAAACGCGCCGGT
>JAEEUO010000024.1 GCA_016286935.1 Bacillota bacterium
CGCTCGCCGCGTCGAATCCCCGATGCCCGGCACCGTCCTCGACATCAAGGTCGCCGCGGGCCAGGCCGTCAGCTCTGGCGACGTGCTCCTGATCCTCGAAGCCATGAAGATGGAAAACGAGATCTGCGCGGACGCTCCCGGAACCGTCGACGTCGTCGCCGTCACGAAGGGCGCCGCCGTCAACACCGGCGATCTGCTCGTCTCCCTGAAATAACCGGACCTCTTTTCGGTACTTTATCTGAGAAAGGAGGGCAACCGTTCCGATGATTTTAGACGCGCTACAAAGCTTTGCAAGCAAGATGGGCATCCTCAACATGGATATCCGTTCGCTGATCATGCTCGGTGTTGCCTGCTTCCTGCTTTACCTCGCCATCAAAAAAGGCTTTGAGCCGCTGCTCCTCGTTCCGATCGCGTTCGGCATGCTTCTCTCGAACCTGCCGCTCGGCGGCGTCTTCCAATACGGCGCCGAAGGCGTGGATACGATGAACCAGGGCATCTTAGCCATCTTCTACCACTTGAAACCGGTCCTGCCGTGTCTGATCTTCATGGGCATCGGCGCGATGACGGACTTCGGCCCGCTGATCGCGAATCCGAAGTCGCTGCTCCTCGGCGCGGCCGCCCAGCTCGGCATCTTCGTCGCCTTCTTCGGCGCGCTGCTCCTCGGCTTCAACGCCCAGGAAGCCGGCTCGATCGGCATCATCGGCGGCGCGGACGGCCCGACCGCGATCTACACGACGTCGATCCTCGCGCCCCATCTTCTGGGTGCCGTCGCCGTCGCGGCGTACTCGTACATGGCCCTCGTTCCGGTCATCCAGCCGCCGATCATGAAGGCGCTGACGACCCAGAAGGAGCGCCTCGTCCGCATGGGTACGATCCGCCCGGTCTCCCAGCGTGAAAAGATCATCTTCCCGATCATGGTCACGCTCGTCGTCTGCCTGCTGATCCCGGACGCGACGCCGCTCGTCGGCATGCTGATGCTCGGCAACCTCTTCAAGGAATCCGGCGCGACGAACCGCCTCTCCGACACCGCCTCGAACGCGCTGATCAACATCGTCACGATCATGCTCGGCACGTGCGTCGGCGCGTCTGCCCAGGGCCCGACGTTCCTCACCTGGGGAACGATCAAGATCGTCATCCTCGGCGTCATCGCCTTCGCGGGCGGTACGGCCGGCGGCGTTCTCCTCGGCAAACTGATGTATAAGATCTCCGGCGGCAAGATCAACCCGCTGATCGGCTCGGCCGGCGTCTCCGCCGTCCCGATGGCCGCCCGCGTCTCCCAGAAGGTCGGCCAGTCCTACGATCCCGGCAACTTCCTCCTGATGAACGCGATGGGCCCGAACGTGGCCGGCGTCATCGGTTCCGCCGTCGCCGCGGGCGTCATGATCTCCATGTTCAGCGGCCGGTAGGCCGGCGGACGGGACGATCGTCGCGGATCCCCGAATCCGAAAAACAAACGCACCCCGGACGATTCGTCCGGGGTGCGTTTTTTCGTCCGCATAAAAATATTAGCACTCTCGCCTCTTTTCTGCTAAAACGTTCGAAAAGTTATTGATTTGTTTATATTGGCAGGGTAAAATACAGAATCGCGGGGTGAAATATCCGAATTTGACCCCCGGATTCTTAAAAATGGACCCCTGTTTTCCGAAAACGGGGGTCTGAAATAGAAAAACAGGAGGAAAAACGAAAATGGCAATCAAACCTCTCGGAGACCGTGTCGTGCTCCAGAAATCCGAAGCGGAAGAAAAGACCCAGGGCGGCATCATCCTCGCCGGCAGCGCGAAGGAGCAGCCCCAGACCGCGGTCGTCATCGCAGCCGGCCCCGGCGCGACCGTCGACGGCAAGAAAGTCCCGATGGAAGTGAAGAAAGGTGACGTCGTCATCTATTCCAAATACGCCGGAACCGACGTCAAGCTCGACGGCGAAGAATATGTGATCGTATCCCAGAAAGACATCCTCGCGATCGTCGGTTAACACAAGGAAAGAAGGTAAATCACCATGGCAAAGGAAATCAAATACGGCGAAGACGTGCGGAAACTCATGCTCACCGGCGTCGACAAGCTCGCTGACACCGTCAAGGTCACCCTCGGCCCGAAGGGCCGCAACGTCGTGCTCGAACGCTCCTACGGATCCCCGCTGATCACGAACGACGGCGTGACGATCGCGAAGGAGATCGAACTCGAAGACAAATTCGAAAACATGGGCGCCCAGCTCGTGAAGGAAGTCGCGACGAAGACGAATGACGTCGCCGGCGACGGCACGACGACCGCGACCCTGCTCGCCCAGTCCATCATCCGCGAAGGCTTCAAGAACGTCGTTGCGGGCGCGAACCCGATGGTCCTCCAGAGAGGCATCAAAGGCGCCGTCGACGTGGCCGTCGAGGAGATCAAGAAGAACTCCCTCCCCGTCAAGGGCAAGAACGACATCGCCCAGGTCGCCTCGATCTCCTGCGGCGACGAAGCGATCGGCGCGCTGATCGCGGACGCGATGGAAAAGGTCGGCCATGACGGCGTCATCACCGTCGAGGAATCCAAGTCGATGGGAACGACGCTCGACGTCGTCGAAGGCATGCAGTTCGACCGCGGCTACCTCTCCGCCTATATGGTGTCCGACACCGACAAGATGGAAGCCGTCCTCCAGAACCCGTACATCCTCATCACCGACAAGAAGATCTCGAACATCCAGGAGATCCTCCCCGTCCTCGAACAGATCGTCCAGCAGGGCAAGAAGCTCCTCATCATCGCGGAGGACGTCGAAGGCGAAGCGCTCGCGACGCTCGTCGTGAACAAGCTCCGCGGAACGTTCGACTGCGTCGCCGTCAAGGCCCCCGGCTTCGGCGACCGCCGCAAGGAGATGCTCAAGGACATCGCGACGCTGACCGGCGGCGAAGTCATCTCCGAGGAACTCGGCCTGACGCTCAAGGATACCCAGCTCAGCCAGCTCGGCTCGGCCGGTACCGTCAAGGTCACGAAGGAGAACACCGTCATCGTCGAAGGCGCCGGCGACAAGAACGCGATCAACGCCCGCGTTGCCCAGATCCGCAACCAGATCGAAGAGACGACGTCCGATTTCGACAAGGAAAAGCTCCAGGAACGCCTCGCGAAGCTGGCCGGCGGCGTAGCCGTCATCAAGGTCGGCGCCGCGACCGAAACCGAGATGAAGGAGCGCAAGCTCCGCATCGAGGACGCCCTCAACGCAACGAAAGCGGCCGTTGAGGAAGGCATCGTCTCCGGCGGCGGCGTCGTCTTCGCGAACGCGATCCCGGCCGTCCTGAAGTACACGAAGAGCCTGACCGGCGACGCTAAAACCGGCGCCCAGATCATCGCGCGCGCCCTCGAGGAACCGATCCGCCAGATCGCGGAGAACGCCGGCTTCGACGGCTCCGTCATCATCGAACGCGTGAAGAAGTCCCAGACCGGCATCGGCTTCAACGCCGCGACCGAACAGTGGGTCAACATGATCAAGGCCGGCATCGTCGATCCGGCGAAGGTCTCCCGCTCCGCTCTCCAGAACGCGGCCTCCGCTTCCGCGATGCTCCTCACGACCGAGGCGGCCGTCGCGGCGATCAAGGAACCCGCTCCGGCGGCTCCCGCGATGCCCCAGGGCGGCATGGGCATGATGTAATGCCGTCCGCCTCTGCGTAACGGAATGACGACCTTCTGGTTAAAAATCATTGCGATGGCGACGATGGTCATTGACCACGCCGCCATCGTCTTTTTCGACGACGCCCTCTGGCTCCGCGTGATCGGCCGCTTCGCGTTCCTGATCTACGCGTTCCTGATCGCCGAGGGCTTCCGCCACTACCGGGACGAGCCGAAGCGCGTGCGGAAGCACTTCATCCGCATGGCGCTCGTGATGGTCGTCTCGGAGTTCGCGTGCGACTATTTCGACAAGCAGACGTGGGTCGTCTGGTCCGAGCAGTCCGTCATCCCGACGCTGTTCCTCGGCCTCGCCGGCCTCTGGATCACGGAGCGCCTCCGCGCGAAGAGCGTTGCCGAATACGGGACGGGGTCCGATCCGGAAGCGGCCCGTCCGCCGCTCAAAGGCGGGACCGTCGCGCTCTTCCTGCTCGTGTGGGCGGTGCTCGCGTGGCTCTCCTTCGCGATCAACTCCCAGTACCGGATCGCCGGCGTGCTTCTGATCCTCGCGTTCTACGTCTACCGCGACCAGGCGGAGAGGGAGGAGCTCGGGCTGTTCGAGCGGCTGATCCACTACTTCGCGCTGATGGCCGCGTTCGTCATCCTCCACGTCGTCTCCGAGTTCGGGCCCGCGACCGCGCTGCGCATCTTCCTGCTGTCGAAGACGATCTGGCCGCTGACGCTGGGCATGCTCGCGACGGCCGTCCCGCTCGCGCTCTACAACGGAAGACCCGGCTACAAGAACCGCGTCCTCAACGAGTTCTACGCCTGGTTCTACCCGCTCCAGTTCTTCGCGATGATCGCGATCCGCGCTCTGCTCTGAAGACCGCGAAAGAAGAAACGCCTCCGGCGCTCCGGGGACGTTTTTTTCGTTGCACCCGGCGCGGAACGGGTATATACTGATTATGTATATAGACGTACTTTCTGAACAGAAGGAGACCGTCAGAATGAAACCGACTATCCGAACCGAAACGATTACCGTGAAGGGGCCGATCCCGTTCTACGCGGCGGGTATCGCGGCTCTTCTGTATGCGCTGATCTTCCCGCTGTACCGGTGGATCCACCTGATCATCTTCGCCGTTTTCGTCGCGGCCGTGTTTTTCGTCGCCGAAAAGCTCGCGCCGAAGGAAACGAAGACGGTCGAGATCAAGGAACCGCCGAAGACGACCGGAAACGCCGAAGCGGACCGCCTGATCTACGAGGGCTCGCTCGTGATGGAGGAGATCGAGAAGCTGAACGAGAAGATCGCCGATCCCGTCCTGACCGAGAAGATCGAAAAGATCTCCGGCCTGACCGACAAGATCCTCGACGAGGTCGCGCGCGATCCCGACGACGCGCCGGCGATCCGCCGCTTCTCCGACTACTTCCTGCCGACGATCAAAAAACTGCTTGAAAACTACGTCGTGATGAAGGATTCCGGCGCGGGCGAATCGGTCCGGAACACCCTTCTGAAGATCGAGACGTCCGTCGACCAGATGACCGGCTCGTTCGAGAAGCTGCTCGACAGCCTCTACGACAAGGAAGTCCTCGACGTGACGAGCGACATCGCCGTGACCGAGACGATGCTCGTCCAGCAGGGCCTGTCCGACGGCAAGTCCGTGCTCAAGACCGGAAGCTACGCCGAAGAGGCCGAAAACGTCGGCGAGGACATCAAACTCACCCTCGGCGGCCACTGATCCCGCATCCGCTGCCGTTCCGTACGGCTCGTATATCGTTATTGTTGAGAGTCATCTCATTTGTCATTTCTTCAGGAGGACACATCCATGGACAATTTCACTTCCGATTCCATCCAGCTCACGCTGAGCCCCACCGCGACCGCGATCTCCGCAGCGCCCGAACTTGAGGCGATGGAGATCAAGGAAGACAACCTGACCGAAGACGAACGCCGGATGGTCAGCGAGTTCGCGAAGACGATCGACATCGCCGACACGAACACCGTCATGCAGTACGGCGCCGCCGCCCAGCAGAAGATCGCCGGTTTCTCGGAGAACGCGCTGAACTCCGTCAAGACGAAGGACCTCGGCGAAGTCGGCGACATGCTCTCGAACCTCGTCACCGAGCTCAAGGGCTTCGACATCACCGAAGGCGACAAGGGCCTCCTTGCGAAACTCAAGAGAGGCGCGAACAAGATGACGACGCTCCGCAACAAATACGATCAGGCCAACGCCAACATCGAAAAGATCGTCCAGGCGCTCGACAAACACCAGATCACCCTGATGAAGGACATCGCCACCCTCGACCAGATGTACGACCTGAACCTGAAGTATTTCAAGGAACTCTCGATGTACATCATCGCCGGCAAGAAAAAGCTCAAGGAAGCCCGCGAAGTCGAGCTGCCCGCGCTCGTTGCCCGCGCGAAGGAATCCGGCCTCCCCGAAGACGCCCAGAAAGCGAACGACTACGACGCCCTGTGCACGCGCTTCGAGAAGAAGCTCTATGACCTCGAGCTGACCCGCACGATCTCCCTCCAGATGGCTCCCCAGATCCGCCTCGTCCAGAACAACGACACGCTGATGGCCGAGAAGATCCAGTCCACGCTCGTCAACACGATCCCGCTCTGGAAGAACCAGATGGTCATCGCGATGGGCCTCCACCACTCGAAAGAGGCGATGGAAGCGACGAACGCCGTCACCAATATGACGAACGACCTGCTGAAGAAGAACTCCGAAGCGCTGAAGCAGGGCACGATCGCGACCGCGAAGGAATCCGAGCGCGGCATCGTCGAGATCGAAACGCTCCAGAAGACCCACAAAGACCTGCTCGACACCCTCGACGAAGTCATGCGCATCCAGACCGAAGGCAAACAGAAGCGCGCCCAGGCGGAAGTCGAACTCGCGCGGATCGAAGCCGAGATGCAGGCCAAGCTGCTTGACATCAAGAAACTGTAAAGAAAGATGGATAACAAGACGTTTTTCAAAACCAGAAAAGGGGCGGCCATCGTCATGGCCGTCCTGATCCTCTTCTCCTGCTGGCTCGGCGCGAACCGTTCGCTCGGCAAGCTGTACCGGAACGTGGAGAACGCGTTTGACGTCGCCCAGAGCGCGGCGGACGTCTCGATCGCGGAATGCCTGAACGAGCGCCGTACGTACGCGCGCGATCTTCTGACCGTCGCGGGGCGCTATCTCGCCGCGTCCGACTCGACCGTGAAGGCCGTGTCGAAGGCGGTCGACAGCCTTGAGAAGGCGAATTCGATCTCGAAAAAGTACGAGGCGAACGTCGATCTGACCGAGGCGGCCGCGAATCTGTACGACGCGCTCCTGAAGAAGAGCCTGTCCTCGAACGACGAGATGCTCGTCAAGAAGACGTACCAGAACTTCAAGAGCCTGAACGACCAGATGTCCCACGCGGCCTACAACGTTCTCGCGACCGAGTACAACACCGTCTTCAAGGCGTCGCCTCTGAGCGGGATCTCGGGCCGGAAGCAGGCCGAACTGTTCCAGTAAAGACAGGAGACCGTTCCGATGAAACGAAGAATTGGGATCGTTCTCGCCGTACTCGTACTGGTGTGCCTTGCCGTCTCTCCGGCGAGCGCTCTGACCGTGCCGAACCCGCCGTCCGGGACGTGGGTCCTCGATGAGGCAAACGTCCTGTCGGCCGCGACCGAGAATCAGATCGACAACCACATAGCGCTCCTGAAGGAGGAGACGGGCGCGGAGATCGCGATCGTCACGGTCGAGTTCGCCCACGCGGACATGGAGGACCTCGCCTACGGGATCATCAACCAGTGGGGCGTCGGTTCCGCCACGCGCAACAACGGCGTCGTGGTCCTGTTTTCGACCGGCGACGACGATTACTACGTCACGATGGGCTACGGGATCGAAGACGTTCTGGATCCCGGAACGCTCCGGATCATCCTCGATGAGTATACCGAGCCGAAGTTCGCCGTCCAGGACTACGACGGCGCGATGGGCGATACGTTCGTCGCGATCTACAACGAGCTTGCGCGGTACTACGGGATCAACACGATCAACTCGCTGAACTCGATGCCGACGCCGAGCGGTACGGGATACAACGAAGGCGATCCGTATTACCCGCCGTCCGGCCCGGATTACGATTCGGACTATCTGACCACCGGGGATCTTCTGGCGATGGCGCTGATTCGGCTCCTGTTCTGGATCCTGATCATCCGCTTCTTCCTCTGGGTCCCCGTCGCGGGAACCGTGAAGTACTGGGGCTGGTGGCTGTTCCGTCCGCGCCGCTGGGCGGCGCGCCATCCGGGATGGAGGCGCTGGATCACCAGACCGGTCTCGTCCTCCGGTCCGAGCTACACGACCTACCACGGGATCCACGGCTCCGGATCGTCTTACCACTCCTCGGGCTCGTCGTACCATTCCTCGGGCTCGTCCCACCACTCCTCCGGCAGCTTCCATTCGAGCGGCGGATCGTGGTCGTCCCACTCCTCGAGCCACAGCTCCCACGGCGGATTCTCCGGCGGCGGCGGCCACGGCGGCGGCGCGGGACGCGGGCGGTAGCGCGGAAAGGGCGTCTGCCTCAAATCAATCCCACAGGACCCGTCCGGGAGACCGGACGGGTTTTTCTTCTGTCAAATCTCGGGACAGTATGGTATACTTGTTTTATGCGATACCTGATACTCAGCGATACCCACGGCGCCGTCGGAGAGGCCGTCCGCGTGTTCGAACAGACGCGCGACGTCGACTGGATCATCCACCTCGGCGACACATACCGCGACGCGCTCGCGATCGCCGAACGGACCGGAAGGCCCGTGACGTGCGTGAAGGGCAATATGGACGGCTCGTACGATCCCGAGGGCTATGAGATCCTCGAGACGGAGTGGGGGAACATCTTTCTCGCCCACGGCCACATGGAAGCCGTGAAATCCGGCCCGGAGGAGATCGTCTCAAAGGCGATGACGCTCGGCTGCCGCGCGGCGTTCTACGGCCACACCCACGTCCCGGAGTACGAACAGCTCCCGGACGGCTTCATCATCCTCAATCCCGGCTCGCTCGGACGGCCGTTCGGCGGACGGAAGGGGACGTACGCGGTCGCGACGATCGACGCGGAGTTCAGCGCGATGATCCTCGCGTGGAACGGCGAACCGCCGCGAGCGAAAACGGCGCCCGCCGATGAACACTTCGCCGTGCAGGCGGGCTTTCGGAGGTAATATGAACGGACTCGAATACGCAAGCCCGGCGGCGCTCGCCTGGCTCGGGGACGCCGTCTACGAGATCGAGGTGCGGAACGCGCTCGTCGATCTCGACGCCGTCCACACCGACGCGCTCCACAAAAAAGCCGTGCCGTTCGTCTGCGCGAAGGGCCAGGCGATCGCGATCCGCGAGCTCCTCGACGGGCTCGCCGAAGAGGAGAAGGCCGTCGTCCTCCGCGCGCGGAACCGGAAGTCGTCGAGCCAGCCGCGCCACGCCGATCCCGTCGATTACCGCTGGGCGACCGGCTTCGAGGCGCTGTTCGGCTACTGGAAACTGCGCGGCGACGTCGAAAGGATCGCGTCGTTCGCCCGGGAGGCGATGCGCGTGATCCGGGACCATATGGACGAGATCCAGCCGAAACAACTGAAGGAGACCGGA
>JAEEUO010000025.1 GCA_016286935.1 Bacillota bacterium
GAGGAAGACGAACTTCTTCGCGCCTTCGATCGCGTCCTTCATCGCGCGGAACATCGCCTCGCCGCTCGGATAATACTCCGCGCCGACGTTGCGGCAGGCCGTCGTATAGCTGGCGTTTCCGGCGTAGCGGGCGATCGCCGCCGCCTCGGGGGCCTTCTCCTCCATCTCGCGGAGGAGCGCTTCGTCGGGCTGTATGAAATGCTTCGTCAGGCGGATCTCCTCCGAGACGCGTTTGTGGGCCTTGCGCGCGCCGAGGTTCGAACGGACGGCGAGATAGAGCGGAACGCCGACGACGGGAGCCGCGACGATCGGGATGATCCACGTGAGTTTGAACGCCGGATCGATGTCGCGGTTGACGATGAAGACGACGAGCAGAACGGCGATCAGGGACGTCGAGACGTTGATGATCTGGGTCGCCGTCGAGCCGAGCCTCCGGTAGCCGAAGACGAGGAGGGAGATCTGCGCGAAAACGAGCACCGCGATCAGAAGAAGGCGGCTGAACACGGTCCGCTTCACGAACCGGCGGCTGAAGAACCGGATCGCTTCGAGGGAGTCGTTGCGGATCTCCGCGGGCGTTTTCTTATTGTTCCTGTCCGTTTTGTTCCTGTCCGTTTCGGGACCTCCTCCGGAGCTGGCCGCACGCGGCGTCGATATCGCTTCCGAGTTCACGGCGCACCGTTGCCGGGACGCCCTTCCGTTCCAGGCGCTCCGCGAACGTCCTTGCCGCTTCGCGGGTCGCGCCGGTGTATTCCTTTTCCTTAACCTTGTTCAGGGGGATGACGTTGACGTGGGACAGCATCCCGCGCAGAAGGCCGGCCAGCCGGTCCGCGTCCTCCGCCGAATCGTTCTCGCCGCGGATCAGCGTATACTCGAACGTCACGCGGCGTCCGGTCCGCTCCGCGTGGGAGCGGCATGCCTTCAACAGCTCCGCGAGCGGATAGGCGTCGTTCACGGGCATGAGCGAAGACCGCTTTTCGTCGGTCGCGGCGTGGAGGCTGATCGCGAGGTTGACCTGGGGGAATTCGTCGCCGAGCCGTTCGATCCCGGGGATCACGCCGCACGTCGAGAGCGTGACGTTGCGGTACGAGAGGTTCCGGCCGGCGGGGTCGTGGACGGTGCGGAGGAACCGCGCGACGTTTTCGTAATTGTCCATCGGTTCACCCGTTCCCATCAGAACGACGTGGGAGACGGGTTCGCCCGCGGCGCGCTCGAGCGCGCGGATCTCGCCGAGCATCTCGCCCGCCGTGAGGTTCCGGACGAGGCCGTCCATCCCGCTCGCGCAGAACCGGCAGCCCATCCGGCACCCGACCTGCGTCGAGAGGCAGGCCGTGTTGCCGTATTCGTAGCGCATGAAGACGCACTCCGCGGCCTCGCCGTCCGGGAAGCCGACGAGCAGCTTCCGCGTGCCGTCGGTCCGGCTGACCTGTTCGCGGAGGATGTCCGGCCACGTCACGCGGATCTTCTCCCGGAGCGCCTTCGGAACGTTCGTCATCTCATCGGCCGACGCGCCCTTCGCGAGCCACGCAAAGACCTGCTTCGCGCGGAAAGGCGCCTCGCCGATCTCTGCCATGTATTCTTTTAGTTCCGCAAACGTGCAGTCCGTAATATCCCGCGTCATTGTAGTCAGTTTTTAAGTGCCTGCATCGGCGCGGGAATGCGGCCCGCGCGTTCGATCATCGCCTTCGGCGAGACCCGCGAGATCTCCATCACCGGCCCGCTTCCGAGCAGTCCGCCGAATTCAAGCCGTTCCCCGGCCTTCTTTCCGATCGCGGGGATCACGCGGACGGCCGTCGTCTTGGAATTGACCATGCCGATCGCCGCTTCGTCCGCGATGAGGGCGCTGATGACCTCCGCCGGCGTGTCGCCCGGGAGGACGATCATATCGAGGCCGACCGAGCAGACGCTCGTCATCGCCTCGAGCTTTTCGATCTTCAGGGCGCCCGATTCCGCCGCCGCGATCATGCCCGCGTCCTCCGACACGGGGATAAACGCGCCGGAGAGGCCGCCGACGTTCGAGCTCGCCATCACGCCGCCCTTCTTTACCGCGTCGTTCAGCATCGCGAGCGCCGCCGTCGTTCCGCAGCCGCCGCACGTTTCGATGCCGATCTCCTCGAGGATATGGGCGACCGAATCGCCGACCGCCGGCGTCGGGGCGAGCGACAGATCGACGATGCCGAACGGCACACCGAGCGCTTCCGACGCCTCGCTTCCGACGAGCTGGCCCATGCGGGTGATCTTGAACGCGGTGCGCTTGATGACGTCCGCGATCTCGTTGAGGTTCTTGTCTTTGCCGGCCTTCGCGATCGCCGAGCGGACGACGCCCGGGCCCGAAACGCCGACGTTGATGACCGTATCCGGTTCGCCCGGTCCGTGGAACGCGCCCGCCATGAACGGGTTGTCCTCCGGCGCGTTGCAGAGGCACACGAGCTTCGCGGGGCCGATGCAGTCGCGGTCCTTCGTCCGCTCCGCCGCCTCGCGCACGATCCGGCCCATGAGCTTCACCGCGTCCATGTTGATGCCCGCCTTCGTCGAACCGACGTTGACGGACGAGCAGACGAGGTCGGTCGTCGCGAGCGCCTCCGGGATCGAGCGGATCAGCGCCTCGTCTCCGGGCGCGAAGCCCTTCTGGACGAGCGCGGAATAGCCGCCGATGAAGTTGACGCCGATCGATTTCGCGGCGCGGTCGAGCGTCTCCGCATAGCGGACCGGGTCTCCGCCCGAGATCCCGCAGAGCATCGCGACAGGCGTCACGGCGACGCGCTTGTTGATGATCGGAATGCCGTATTTCGCGCTGATCGCCTCGGCCGTTTCCGCGAGGCGGCCCGCCTTCCGGCAGATCTTCTCGTAGATCTTTTCGCACGAGCGCGCGATGTCCGTGTCGCCGCAGTCGAGAAGCGAGATGCCCATCGTCACCGTACGGATGTCCAGGTTCTCCTCCTGGATCATCGTGATGGTCTCAAGGATGTCACTGATGTTCAGCATGGCGCGCCCTCTCTAGATGCGGTGCATCGAGTTGAAGATGTCTTCGTGCATGACGTGGATCGTCATATCGGGATTCGCCTCCTCGATCTTCTTCTGGAGTTCCGGCACCGTTACGCTTGCCCCTGAAAGATCCACGAGCATGACCATGCAGAAGAACTCCTGCAGGATGCTCTGCGTGACTTCCAGAACGTTCACGGATTCCTTTGCGCAGACCGTGGATACGCCCGCCAGAATGCCGACCATGTCCTTTCCTACGACTGTAATGATCGCTCTCATCGTGATCTCCTTTCCTACGCCCTCAGTCTTCCGTCACGGGACGCGGGCTTTGAAAAAACGGCGTCATCCCGTCAACAGGGCTCTGCGGAACGTCGGCACTTGACGATCGTCAAGCCGGAGACGCCGGCAGAGTTTAGTGCCGCTGCGTTCCGCGCGAGAGCGCGAGCGTCGCTGGCGATGGGAATGACGCCGATTGTTAAATTCTCGTAACCTTGAGGGCTGTCTTGTGGCCGTTGAGATCGACCTTGTCGCCGTCGGCGCCGGACGTGATCGAATCCGCCAGCGTCTCCCCGGCGATATACCCGCGGAACGCTTCGACGGCGCGGTCCACGTCGGCGTCTCCTGCGTAGGCGATCGCGATGCGGTCGGTGACGTTGAAGTCGGCCGCCTTGCGCATCTGCTGGACCTTCGAGACGAGTTCGCGCGCAAGGCCTTCGAGCATCAGCTCGTCGGAGATCGCCGTCTCGAGGATGACGAAGACGTTGTTCTCCATCGCGACGGTGAAGCCTTCCTTCGAGTCGATGCGGATGTCGATCCATTCCTTGAGGATCTCCGTCGGCTCGCCGTTCAGCTCCATCGTGACCTTGCCGTCGGCTTCGAGCGCCGCGACGAGCGCTTTCGCGTCGGCCTGGGCGAGCGCGCCGCCGAACGATTTGACCTTCGGGCCGAGGACGGCGCCGCAGACCTTGAAGTTCGGCTTCAGCGTGTAGTTCATAAACGTGTCGAGGTTCTTCTCGAACACGACGTTCTTGACGTTGAGCTCTTCCTTGATCAGGTCGGTCAGGTCGCCGACGATCGGCTCGTACTTTCCGTCGACCAGGATCTCTTCGAGCGGCTGGCGGACTTTGATGCGCTCCTTTTCACGGGCGCCGCGTCCGAGCGCGACGATCTGGCGGACGAGGTCCACGCGTTCCTCGACCTTGTCGTCGAACAGCGTTTCGTCGGCCTTCGGGAAGTCGGTAAGGTGGACGGAGCGGTCGCCGGTCAGCTTGCGGTACATCTCATCCGCGAGGAACGGCGCGAACGGCGCCATCAGGCAGGCGACGCCGGTCAGGACCTCGTAGGTCGTGCGGTAGACGGACCGCTTGTCGAGCGAATCGCCCTCCGCCCAGAAGCGCCTTCTCGCGCGGCGGATGTACCAGTTCGAGAGGTCCTCCGCGACGAAGTCCTGGATCGCGTGCACGGAGTGCATATGGTCGTATTCATCCATAAAGCCGCGGACGGTCCGGATCAGATGGTTGTATTTCGACAGGATCCAACGGTCGAGTTCGGGGCGGTCCGCCGCGGGGACGTCGGCCGATTTCGGATCGATCCCGTCGGTGTTCGCGTAGAGCACGAAGAAGTTGTAGACGTTGCGGAGCGTTCCGAAGAACTTCGAAACGATCTCGATCAGGCCGTCCTCGTCGAACTTCGTCGGCGACCACGCGGGCGACGTGTAGAGCAGGTACCAGCGCGTCGCGTCGGCGCCGTACTTGTCGAACAGCACGAACGGATCGACGGTGTTGCCCTTCGACTTGGACATCTTCTTGCCCTCTTTGTCGAGGATCAGATCGTTGACGAGGACATTGCGGTACGGCGAGGCGCCCTTCACGAACGTCGAGATCGCCATCAGCGAGTAGAACCATCCGCGCGTCTGGTCGATGCCTTCGCAGATGAAGTCGGCCGGGAAGAATTCGGCGTCGAAGTTATCCTTGTTTTCGAACGGATAGTGGCGCTGGGCGAACGGCATGGCGCCGGAGTCGAACCAGCAGTCGATGACGTCCGGGACGCGATGCATGACCTTGCCGCATTCCGGGCAGCGGATCGTCACGTCGTCGACGTACGGGCGGTGGAGTTCGATCGTGTCGTCGATGTCCTCAAGCGCCTTCTCGGCGAGCTCGGCGCGGCTCCCGACGGATTCGAGATGGCCGCATTCGCAGCGCCAGATGTTGAGCGGCGTTCCCCAGTAGCGGGAGCGGGAGATCGCCCAGTCCTTGACCTCTTCGAGCCAGTTGCCGAAGCGGCCTTCGCCGACGAACTTCGGGAACCAGTTGACGGTGTTGTTGTTTGCGACGAGCTGGTCCTTCAGCTTCGTCATCTCGATGTACCACGACGGCTTCGCGTAGTAGACGAGCGGCGTTCCGCAGCGCCAGCAGTGGGGGTAGTTGTGGACCATTTTCTGGTGGCCGTACATCTTGCCGTTCGTCTCGAGCCATTTCAGGATCTCGATGTCGAGGCCGTCCTCCATGATGAAGCGGCCCGCCCACGGCGTTTCGGTGTACTTGCCCTGTTCGTCGACGGGGTTCACGACGGGCAGGTCGTAGCGGCGGCCGGTCTGGTAGTCGTCCTCGCCGAACGCGGGCGCGGTGTGGACGATGCCGGTGCCGTCCTCGATCGTGACGTAATCGGCGCAGGTGACGTAGAACGCCTTTTTATTGACCGCGACGAACGGCATGAGCTGTTCGTATTCGGCGAATTCGAGGTCTTTGCCGACGCATTCCGAAACGACTTCGTATTTGCCGGCGCCGAGGACCTTGTCGGCAAGCGCCTTCGCGACCCAGTAGAACGCGCCGTCCTGGGCGCACTTCACGTATTCGACGGTCGGGCCGACGGTCAGCGAGACGTTCGACGCGAGCGTCCACGGGGTCGTCGTCCACGCGAGGAAGTATTCGTTGTCGGCGCCCTTGCGCTTGAACTTCGCGGTGACGGTGTTGACCTTGACCTCGCGGTAGCCCTGGGCGACTTCGTGGGACGCGAGACCCGTTCCGCAGCGCGGGCAGTACGGGAGGATCTTGTGGCCTTCGTAGATCAGGCCGGCCTTGAAGAACTCCTTCAGGATCCACCACTCGGTCTCGATGTAATCGTTGTCGAGGGTGATGTAGGGATGGTCGAGATCGACGAGGTAGCCCATCCGCTCGGTCATCTCGCGCCAGCGGCCTTCGTACTTGAAGACGGACTCCTTGCACTTCTCGTTGAATTCCTTGATGCCGTATTTCTCGATATCCTGTTTGCCGCTGAAGCCGAGCTGCTTCTCGATCTCGATCTCGACGGGCAGGCCGTGGGTGTCCCAGCCGGCCTTGCGGGGGATCTTGTGGCCCTTCATCGTCTGGTAGCGCAGGATCGAATCCTTGAGCGTGCGCGCGATGACGTGGTGGATGCCGGGGTTGCCGTTCGCGGTCGGCGGTCCTTCGTAGAACTTGAACAGCGGATCGTTTTCATGGACCCGGATCGTTTCGTTCAGCAGGTCTTCCTTTTCCCACTGAGCCGCCTGAGCGCTCTGTACCTCGGCGATGGGTTTTTCGGACAGGTTTTCAAACATTCTTTTTCGCCCTCTCTTGCAGGATGATCGCTGTTGCGGCTGATTTTGCGCAACAGGAAGAAATACTTTCGTGAAAAAGTAACTTATATTGTAGTTTTTCCGCGTCCCCGTGTCAAGGCACACCAATCGAAAAACGGCCGTATACAGGCCGTTTTTGCGCGTATTCAGGGGCGGATGATCCGCCGGGACAGCCGTTCTACCGCGCGCGGTTCTCGGAGCGGAAGGCGAGGCCGAAGACGACGCCGAGCACGCCGCCGGCGATGTGGGCCATCTGGGAGACGCTGTCCGTGACCGCGACGGCGTTGTAGATCTCCTGGCCGACGTAGAGGATGAAGACGAGGATCGCCGTGATCGGGATCTCGTTGCGGCGGAAGCTCGTGAACGACGAGAAGACGATCAGCATGAAGACGACGCCCGACGCGCCGAGGAGCGCCGTTCCGGGGAAGAGGAAGAACTGGATCAGGCCCGTCGCGAGCGCCGTCAGCGCGATCGTGAGGACCGTGATGCCGCTGCCGTACTTCTCCTCGATCGCGGGACCGAGCAGGAGGATGTAGAGCGTGTTGTTGAAGAAATGGGCCCAGCCGCTGTGGCCGAGGACGTGGCCGAAGAAGCGGACGTACGCTCCGAAGCTGTTCAGCGGGCAGCGGTAGACCATGAACCAGTTCCGCGTCGTGACGCCTGCCGTCAGCTTATCGAGGATCAGCGCGACGAGGCAGAGGAACACGAACGTGAGGATCACGGGCGCGTTCAGCGAGATGTATCGCTTCGATTGAATCCTGGCCATCGGAAGTCTCCTTTCTCATTCTTTACGGGATTCAGCGGTTCGGGCGGCGCCTTGCGGGGAGCGCGTCGAGCGCGGCGTAGCTGTCGGATGCGGAAAAGCCGCGCGACGCGAGGCGCCGCAGGATCTTCGCGGCGAGCTTTTCGTCGAGTTCGGGCGGGCTGCCGGCGGCCTCGTACGCCTTCCGGGCAAGCGCCTCCGCCGTCTCGCGGAACGTCCGCGGATCGTCCGCCGTTTCGAAGGCGCCGCCGTCCGTTCCGCCGTCCTGTCCGTCCCGGTACGGCCGGATCGCCTCGCGGGCCGTATCGCGGTCGATCCCCTTCCGGACGAGCTCCTGTTCGATGCGGAGCGGCCCCTTGTTCTTCCGGACGGATTCCGCGGCATACCGCTCCGCGTAGGCGCGGTCGTCGAGGAACCCGTATTCGGCGAGGAACCGGACCGCGCCGTCGGCCGCCTCCGGGGAAACGTTCTTCTCGCGGAGTTTGTCGCGGATCTCGCGCTCCGTCCGCATGCGCGTCTCGAGCCAGCCGAGCGCGTATTCCTTCGCCTCCTCGAGCGCGTCTTCGGCGGACGGTTCGGGAAGCGGGAGGATCCGGAGATCGCCGGGCGATCCGCAGAGCGCGCCGATCAGCGGGAGCGGCGCGCCGCCGGCGTCCGGTACGGACGCGAAATCGATCTCTGCGAGGATGACGCGCGGTTCGCCGTAGAACGGCTCCGCCTCCCCGCGGAAGCAGGGCCGGCCGGCCCCGTCCTCACCCGCGACGGAGAACGACAGAAGGTCGCGCGAGAGGCCCTCGCCGGTGTATTTGAGGAACGCCTCCTTGCGCGTCCAGACGCGGAGGAACGTCGTTTCGTCCCCGGGCGCGCCGTCGAACAGCGCCTGCTCGGCGGGCGTGAATTTGCGGCGGATCACCGCTTCGCTCACGCGCGACCGCGTCGCGAGCTCGATGTCGACGCCGCAGGGACGGCGGTCGAACAGGGCCGTCCAGTATCCGCCGGAATGCGAGACGGAAACGAACACCGACGGGAGCGCCGGATAATACGGCTTCCCGTGTTCGCCCTCCGAAACGGCGCGGTTCCGCTTGCGCGGCTTCCGCTTTCCGGCCGCCTCGCAGTACGCGACGAGCGCCCGCTCGAGGAGGTCGCGGCTCTTTTCGCCTTCCTTCAGTTTGTGCCAGAACAGGATCATTTCCGTTTTCGTGATAAAAATCGTACTTGCGAACGGGGCGATTTCGTTCTATAATACTTCACAGTACGAAAGTGCCCTTTTATTTTTCAATGGTTGCGAGGTGTGAGATGGCCTTTACCCCGAAATGGATGAACGATGAGACGCGGGATTTCCTCCGCGCCGTGCTCCTGCTTGAGACCGAGGAGGAGGCCGCGCGCTTCTTCGACGACGTCTGTACGGTCAAGGAGATCCAGGCCCTCAGCCAGCGCCTCCACGTCGCGGAGCTGCTCGCCGACCGGAATACCTACGTCGACATCGAGGCCCGGACGAAAGCGTCCACCGCGACGATCAGCCGCGTCAACCGCGCGCTCTCGTACGGCGCCGACGGCTACCAGCTCATCTTCGACAGGCGAAGCGGCGAAGACGCGAAGTAGCGACGCCCCGTCCGCACGCACCGTATGGCAGTGCCTCCCCGCATCCGGGGAGGCACTTTTGTTTCGTCCTCCTACTTCGTCAGGATCTCGACGGCCTTCCGGAGCTGGTCGTCGGATTCGTAC
>JAEEUO010000026.1 GCA_016286935.1 Bacillota bacterium
TCGCGCTGACGAAGCCGTCCGGCCTCTGGTACGACTGGGACTTCCCCATGACGAGCGGCGATATGGGCATGTTCCTCACGCTGAACGGCGGCCCGCTGTTCGTCAAGGGCCACGCGAACGCGACCGTCGACGCGAGCGGCCACCAGACCCAGGGCGAGGCCGTGATGCACTCCCCGTTCGGAACGTACCGCGACCGCTACGACGAGCCGATCGATTCGCCGTTCCCCTACACCGTCCGCGTCTATCCCGACGGCTCGGTCCTCTTCACGCTCTACAACGCGAAGGGCGGCCCCGTCCGCGTCTGCTGGGCCGGCGGCATCAGCCGCATCCCCGTCAGCCAGACGACCGTCGTGAAATAATTCCCCGAAAGCAACCCGAACACGAAAGGCAGCACGAACAATGGAAACCATCGAAAAACTCACCATCCTCCACTCCAACGACATGCACGGCGACTTCCTTCCGACGGTGAAGGACGGGAAGGAGACCGGCGGCCTTCCGCGCCTCGCGGGCTACATCAACGCCGTCCGCCAGTCGCGTGAGAACGTGATCTACGCGATCGCGGGCGACATGTTCCGCGGCTCGATCATCGACTCCGAATACCAGGGCCTCTCGACGATCGACCTCGTCAACAACCTCCGCCCGGACGTCGCGACGATCGGCAACCACGAAGTCGACTACGGCATCGCCCACCTCCTGTTCCTCGAAAAGTGCGCGCGCTTCCCGATCGTGAACGCGGACCTCTTCGTCACGATGAACAACGGGCGCCTCTTCACGCCGTACATCAATCTCGAGGTCGGCGGCATGCGCATCCTCGTGATCGGCATCCTGACCCAGGAGGTCCTCGCGTCGACGAAGCAGGAGAAGGTCATCGGCAGCTTCATCGACCTGAAGAGCGCGGCGCGCGAAGTCGGCATCATCTGCGACAACTACCGCACGATCCACACCGACATGACGGTCCTCCTGACCCACATCGGCCTCGAGAAGGACCGCGAACTCGCGGCGATGCTCGATCCCGACTACGGCGTCGATATGATCATCGGCGGCCACTCCCATACGTTTATGGAGGAGCCGGAGATCGTGAACGGCATCCCGATCGTCCAGGCCGGGACGGGCACGTCGATCATCGGCCGCATCGACCTCCAGTACGACACCGAAAACAAGAAGATCGTCGACTTCAAGTGGAAGTGCGTTCCGATCAACGAGGACACCGCGGACAAGGATCCCGTCATGGAGGAGCTGCTCGACTCCTACCGCACCGAGACCGACCGCAAGTACAAGCGCGTCGTGACGCGCTGGGCGCGGAAGCTGACCCACCCGTCGCGCGAACAGGAGACGGAGATGGGCAACCTCTACGCCGACGTGCTCGCGTGGGAGGCCAGCTACGACATCATGCTCATGGGCTCCGGCTCGATCCGCAAGAAGGAGATGGGTCCGGTCATCGAATACCAGGATATGCTCGAAAACACGCCGTTCGACGACTGCGTCTGGCTGCTCGAGGTCACCGGCGCCCAGTGGCGGAAGATGATCCAGCACATCCTCCGCGACGAGGCATGGGTCGGCGAAACGGAGTTCTACCAGTTCTCGAAGGGCGTCCGCATCAAATACAACCGCACGACGCACGAGATCGAGGAACTGAAGTTCCGCGGCGAGGACGTGACGGACGATATGCGCCTGAAGATCGGCCTCCAGAATTACCACTACAAGAACTTCGACGCGTTCCTCGGCGTCCCGCTCGAGGAAGTGAAGAAGAACATGCGCCCGCGCGTCGTGATCACGTCCCTGAACAACATCGTCGAGGAGTACTTCGCGACGAACGACGGCCTCGACGCCCACGTCGAAGGCCGCATCGAGGTCCACGACTGATCCGTCCCCCGGACATTGCTCCGGGAGTTTTTTTATGGTAGAATACGAGGCGTAAGGATGTTTTCAAGCGCCCGAAAGGAGACCTCCGATGAAACGTTCCACTGCCACGCGTCTCGCCGCGGTTTTTCTCGTTTTCCTGCTCGTTTTTTCGCTTGCGGCCTGTACGAAGCCGTCCGTTCCGACGCCCGGAAACACGAACGACCCGGATCCGGCGGCCGACCCGAACGGCGGGAAGGATCCGGAAGGCGACAAGCCCGTCCAGACCGGCCCCGGCGCGCCTGTGACCGACCCCGGGACGCTCGCCGGCGAAAAGCCCGGCGATATTCCCGTCGCGCTCCAGCTCAACCGCGAGACGGTCGCCCATCAGGAATGGTTCACGCCCGACGACTACGGCCAGGGGATGATCGAATGCCGCATGATCACGGCGTACGAATCGCTCTATCCCGTCGACGACCGGACGTTTTCGAAACTCGCCGCGGCGCTCGGCGGATACTTCGACGACATGGACGCGATGATGAAGGATAACCTGGAGGAAATGGACTTCTTCCGCGACGAACTGACGAAGGAGGAACTGATCGCCTACGTCCCGGCCGGATTCGCCGTCGTCGACGGCATGTACCTGCGCTTCGAAACGACCGTCCGCCGCGCCGATACGCGCGTCGTGTCGTTTACCGAAGAGCTGTTCGCGAACGTCGGAACGGACGCGCGTTCGTTCATCTGCAAAAACATCGACACCCAGAGCGGTGAATTCCTCACGCTCGACGACGTCCTCGACAACAAGCCCGAAGCGTACGCGTTCATCGAATCGGAGGTGAAGCGCCTGTTCGGCGACGTCGAGCTGCCGGACGAATACGCCTTCACGGTCGACTGGCAGGGCGTCACGCTCCACTTCGACATGCCCGAGCTCGACTTCATCGCCGAAGTGCCGAAGGTGTTCCTCAGCTTCGCCGAACATCCCGATTTCGTGAAGAGCTACTACCGCGACGTTCCCGACGCCTACGCGCTGCCGTGGAAGGTGGCAGCGGAGAACGGCTTCGACATCGACGGCGACGGCGATCTCGACCGCGTCGACATCCAGTGGGAGCGGGGCGAGAACTTTGTCCTGTACCGCGGCGGCAAGACGTGGATCGCGAACTTCACGAACGACACGAACCCGTGGGAGGGCCTGACGGACTCCGACGTCGACTGGGCGCTTCGCCTCTATGAGTTCGACGAATCGGGCCCGGGCTACCTCGATACGTATCTCGGAAAGCCGGCCGGGAACTGCCTGACCGACCCGGATCTCATCCGCCTCTTGACGTCCGTTGAGATGCTTCCGTCGTCCGCCGTAGGCGAAGGGATGAACCCGTACCAGCCCGTCATCCAGCCCGTGAAGGTCGGCGATGACGGCAACCTCCACGACGCGGAGAACGGCGCGATGTGGGAGCACGGCGGCCCTGAACGGAGAGCGGAAGTCGTCCACTGCGACGAGCTGTTCGGCTCGTGGTCGACGTCGTTCATCGCGGACGAGGAAGGGAACGAGGTCATGGTCCACCTCGACTTCTACGAGAACGGCTATATGTACTATTCCCTCGACCGCGGCGACGGCGTTCCGCGCGAGGTCTATATGGGCCGCTTCAGGCGCGATCACCGGATCCCCGGACAGCAGTGGGGCTACCCGTGCGTCGCGTTCGTTCTGTTCCCCGTCGGCGGCTCCGAATACGACGGCGAGCCGCACCAATTCTGGTCGATGAACACGATCACGTACCCCGATCCCGACGATCCCTCGACGATCCGGATCGAGAGCGAGGGCGATCTTCTCGGCCATTCCTTCGGCAGCGGAAACGGCTTCGGCCTGTACGAACTCTACCGCTCCTGGGAGTGACGTGGGAAACCCCCGGAGGGGGATGCGCGAAAAGTCGCTTTAATTGTATGCAAAAAGGCGCCGCGTCCTTGACACGGCGCCGGTTCATACGATACAATGTTATTTACTTAACTGGTTTAATAAATGGGCGGCCGACGCCCCTGATATGGCAAAAAGGAGAATAAATCTATGGCGGAAATGACCCGTGATCAAAAGATCTTCAAGCTCGCGAAGATCATCACCGACCGCAAGGAGGTTCTGCTCGGCCTTGAAAAGATGTCGACGAACGCTCCCGAGTACTGGGGCATCGACTGCGGCCTCCAGTACGCCGAGCGGCGCTACGGAAAGGCCGTCGCCGACGACTGTCTGGACACGGCGCTGAAGATGGGAAAACGGAAACCGAAGACGTTTGCCCAGATGAAGAAACTGACCGGATACGACGACAAACGGCTGGAGCTGACGCTCGAAGCGCTCTGCCAGGTCTCGCTCGTCGAATGGCACTTTGAGAACCTGGACGGCAAGAACCCCCAGCACGAAAAGCGCTGGGTGCTCGACATGTTCGTACCGGGCTCCGCGGAGATCATGGTCATGCGGCCGGAGATCTCCCCCGAAACGCCCCAGGTCGCCGACTTCTTCGAGCGGATGACCTATCTCCCGCTCGCCGGGATCACCCACCTCGTCGCGCCCGGCGGCTCCGGCATCGGCATGCACGTCATCCCGGTCGAAAAGGCCATCCCGGCCGAATCGAAATCCCTCCCGGTCGAACACCTCTCCCACTGGCTGAAGAAATACGAAGGCCAGATCGGCGTCGGCATCTGCTCCTGCCGGAAACAGCAGCGCATCCGCGGCGAGGGCTCGGGCGACATCGAACAGCACTGGTGCATCGGCGTCGGCGACTTCGCGGATTACTGCCGCGAGACCGGCATGGGCCACGACATCACCTACGACGAGGCGATGGAGATCCTCGCGAAGGCCGAGGAGAAAGGCTACGTCCACCAGATCACGAACATCGACGGCGAGGAGAAGATCTTCGGCCTCTGCAACTGCGCCGTCGGCGTCTGCAACGCCCTCCGCACCTCCCAGCTCTTCAACACCCCGAACATGTCCCGCTCCGCCTACATCTCGGAAGTCGATCCCGAGAAGTGCGTCGCCTGCGGCAAGTGCGTCGAGGTCTGCCCGGCCGGCGCCGTCCGCCTCGGCCAGAAGCTCTGCACGAAAGACGGCCCGATCGAGTATCCGAGAGCTGAGCTCCCCGACGACAACGAATGGGGCGAAGACAAGTGGAACTGGAACTATAAAAACGAGAACGGCGTTATCCAGACCTGGCCGACCGGCACGGCTCCGTGCAAGGCCGCCTGCCCGCTCCACATCGCGATCCAGGGCTACATCAAGAAAGCCTCCGAAGGCAAATACCGCGAAGCGCTCGAGCTGATCAAGCGCGACAACCCGTTCCCGGCCGTCTGCGGCGCGATCTGCAAGAAGTACTGCGAAGAGGAATGCACCCGCGGCACCGTCGACGATCCGCTCGCGATCGACGACATCAAACAGTTCATCGCCGCCCAGGACCTCAACGCCGAACACCGCTACGTTCCGCCGATGGTCTCGACGACGCGCGAACACTTCGACCAGAAGATCGCCATCATCGGCTCCGGCCCGGCCGGCCTCGCCTGCGCGTACTTCCTCGCGATCGAAGGCTACTATCCCGTCGTCTTCGAAAAGGATTCCGTCCCCGGCGGCATGATGACGACCGGTATCCCGAACTTCCGCCTCGAGAAGGACGTCGTGAACGCCGAGATCGAGATCCTGAAGGAAATGGGCGTCGAACTCCGCTGCGGCGTCGAAGTCGGCAAGGACGTGACGATCCCCGAGCTCCGCGAACAGGGCTTCAAGGGCTTCTTCGTCGCGGTCGGCCTCCAGTACGGCGGCAAGCTCAACATCCCCGGCGATGACGCGAAGAACGTCATGGCGGGCGTCGATTACGTGAAGTCCGTCAACACCGGCAAGGCGAAGAAACTCAGCGGCAACGTCGTCGTCATCGGCGGCGGCAACATCGGCGCGGACGTCGCCCGTACGGCGATCCGCCAGGGCGCGAAGAGCGTTCAGCTCTACTGCCTCGAATCCTACAACGAAATGCCGATGGGCGAAGAGGACCAGGAACTCTGCAAGGCCGACGGCGTCGTCATCCACGACGGCTGGGGCCAGACCGAGATCACCGTCGGCGAGAAGGGCGAATGCACCGGAATCAAGTTCCGCAAGTGCGTCTCCGTCAAGAACGCCGAAGGCCGCTTCGATCCGAAGTTCGACGACTCCGTGACGACCGAAGAGGAATGCACGACCGTCCTGTACTGCATCGGCCAGAAGGTCGACTGGAAGGAACTCCTGAAGGGCACGAAGTGCGAATTCAACCGCAACGGAACGCTCATCACCGATCCCGTCACGCTCCAGACCGCGGAACCCGACATCTTCGCCGGCGGCGACGCCGTCTCCGGCCAGAAGTTCGTCGTCGACGCGCTGGCGATGGGCCGTGAAGGCGCCGTTTCGCTCCACCGCTTCGTCAACGTCGGCCAGTCCCTGACGATCCACCGCAACACCCGCCACTTCACGCCGCTCGACAAGAACAACATCGTCCTCGAACCGGACGCCTACAAGAAGCCGGCGCGCGCGAAGAAGGGCATCGACAAGAAGAAGGTCCTCACGATGAACGATGAACACCTCATCTTCACCGAAGACCAGATCAAGTCCGAAGCCTCCCGCTGCCTGACGTGCGGCCGTTCCGTCGTCGACCCGAACAAGTGCCTCGGCTGCGGTATGTGCACCGTCCAGTGCAAGTTCGACGCGATCCACCTTACCCGCGCGATGGGCGACGCGTATTCGAAGATGATCCCCGCCGAGGACAAATTCAAGTCCATCGGCGCGTACGCCGCGAAGCGCGCGATCAAGATCGTCAAGAAGAAAGCGGCCGGAAAGGCATCGAAATAAGCAGGTTCACGAAACGACATGCATGAACTTGGTTTGGTGAATTACGTCGTCAAGCAGGTGACGGAGATCGCGGAAGAGAACAACGTGAAGCGGATCGCGTCCGTAACGCTTGAATTCGGCGAAGTCTCCGGGATCGTGACCTCGTACCTGAACGATTACTGGAACTGGTACACGAAAAAGTTCCCGCTTTTCGACGGTGCGAAGCTGATCTGCGAGGAGATCCCCGCCGTCACCTGGTGCGACGACTGCAAGAAGACGTACCCCACCGTGATCTACGGAAAGACGTGCCCCCACTGCGGAAGCGGAAACACGTGGCTTCTGAAGGGGAACGAGATGAACATCAAACAGATCGAGGTCGAGGACAATCCCGAGGCCCCGGCGGACGATGTTACGCGTCAATGAAATTAGGAGGACCGTATGAACAATTCTGAACTGAGAGCTCTGAAGGAGCAGACCGGCATCAGCCTCGAAAAGATCTGGTACAAGTCCGGCGTCCGCCTTCCCTATCTCGAAGCGTTCTTCTCGGGCAAATCCGAGGAACTCGACTACAAGGACCGCCAGAAGATCGAAGCGGTTCTGGAAGCGGAAAAAAAGAGAAAATAACCGATCAGCGGAACGCCCCGGGCCGTACGGCACGGGGCGTTTTGTAAGGGGGCTGCCATGATGAATCCGAACAATGAAATCCTGTTCCGGAACGGAACCGTACTGACGGTCGACGCGAACGATTCGGTCGCGGAGGCTGTGCTCGTCCGCGGAAACCGCGTCGCCGCGGTCGGAACGAACGAAGCCGTCACCGCCGAAGCGTCCGCACGCGCGGCGGTCGTCGATCTCAACGGCCGCACGCTGATGCCCGGCATCAACGACTGCCACTTCCATCCGATCCTGAACGGCATGCTCGGGACCGAACTCGACAGCGCGATGCTCGACACGACGAAGAAGAACTGCCCGACGCTCCGCTCGATGCTCGATCTGATCCGCCGCGCGGCGAAGGAGAAGGAGGAGGGACGCTGGATCTCGATGATGGGATACGAGCCGCTCCTCTTCGAGGACGAACAGCGCCACCCGACGATCGGGGAACTCGACGAGGCTGGCGCGGGCCATCCCGTCCACTGCATGCACCTCGGCGGCCACATCTGCATGTACAACCACAAGGCGCTCGAATATCTCGGCGTCCGGACCGCGGAGGACGCGAAGAAGTATCCGGAAGGCGAGGTCGTCGTCGAAGACGGGGAACTCACGGGACTCGTCCGCGGCCATACCCACTTCTGGCTCTGGGGCCAGGTCGACTACACCGAGGAACAGCAGCGCAGGGCCGCGCTCAAATCCCAGAGGATCTGCCTCGAGAACGGGATCACCTCCGTCGGCGATATGGGCGAATGCGACCGGCCGAGCTACCACATCATGCAGAAACTCGTCCGCAGCGGCGAATTCAAAGTCCGCTCGTATATGGCGCTCCATTCGATCTTCGGGAAGCCGTACTCGCTCGAGGACAACGACCACTGGATGAAGCTCGGCCTGATGACCGGACTCGGCGACGAACACTTCCGCATCGGACCGTGCAAATTCATGATCGACGGGGGCGCCGGCGCGCCGTCGTGCGCTGTTCGCGCTCCCTACAGCCACGATGCCGGTCTCCATTATGAGATCGGCTGGGGCCGTCAGGAGACGATCGACTACATTATGCGGATCCAGGACGCGGAATGCCAGGCGACTGCCCACGCGATCGGCGATCTCGCCGTCGAATACATGGTCCAGGGCTATGAGGCCTGCTACGCGAAGGATCCCGAAAAGACGAAGCGCCTCCGCCACCGCATCGAACACTGCACGCTCGCGGATCCGGACCTGATCGCCCGCATCGCGCGCGTCGGCGTGATCCCGACGCTGAATCCCGGCATGATCACCCAGCAGGGAAAGAACTACCGGCGCTTCTTCGGCGAACGGACGGAATACATGATGGCGGTCCGGTCGATGCTCGACGCGGGGATCCCCGCCGCGCTCGCGTCCGACGCGCCGTCCGGTCCGGTCGGGATCGGCGTTCTTGACGGCGCCGTGAACCGTTACGACCGCAACAACGATTATTTCTTCAGCCAAAGTCAGCGGATCTCCGTGAAGGAGGCCGTCCGCTGCATGACGTACAACGGCGCCTACGCCTCGTATGAAGAGGCGATCAAGGGAAGCCTCGAGCCCGGCAAGCTCGCCGACCTCTGCGTGCTCTCGGAGGACATTCTCAAGACCGCTCCGCTCGATCTCAACCGCGTTAAGGTCGATATGACGGTGATCGACGGAGAGATCGTTTACTGCCGCTGACGCGGCGCCGCGCGCGCGGAATCGTATAATAATTGTATGTG
>JAEEUO010000027.1 GCA_016286935.1 Bacillota bacterium
ATTTGCCCGCGAACTGTTCACGTCGTAATACGTTGAACGGAGGAAGGAACAGTATGCGACGCAAACTGATCATATTATCACACGACGCGATGGTCCGCGAGGACATCTGGGCGGAGGCCGATTCCCCGGCCTTTTCGACGATGCTCCGCGAGGGCTCGTGGGTCGAGACGACGCGCACGATCTGGCCGTCGATCACGTACCCGGCCCATTCCTCGATCATCTCCGGCCAGTACCCGGACAAGCACGGCGTCTATCACAACGACCACTACACCCCCGACGACCCCGATCTCCGCTGGAACTGGGACGCGAAGTACTTCAAGGGCACCTCGCTGTTCGAGGTCGCGAAGAAGGCGGGCCTCTCGACGGCTTGCGTGTTCTGGCCGGTGACCGGAAACCATCCGTACATCGACCGGCTGATCGCGGAATACTGGCCCCAGACGCCCGACGAGACGTTTGAGGACGCCCACCGCTCGATGGGAACGGATGAGGACGTCATCCGCGCGATCATGGAAACGAATGTGCCCGGAGATTACGCGTTCCTGCGCGCCCATCCCGACGCCGATCAGTTCGTGATCGACTGCGCGTGCGACATGATCCGCAGGTACAAGCCGGACGTCCTCGCGATCCACCCGGCCGACATCGACGCGAACCGCCACAAAAACGGCGTCTTCTCGAAGCCCGTCCGCGACGCGGTGAAGCGCGCGGCGGACTGGACCGAACAGATCTTCAACGCGTGCCGCGAGGCCGGCACGTTCGACGACACCGTCTTCGTCGTGATGAGCGACCACGGCCAGATCGACCTCGCCCGCATCATGTCCCCGAACGTCTTCTTCCGCCGGAAGGGCCTTCTGACCGTGAACGAAGACGGCTCGTTCGGCGACTGGACGTGCTACCTCCGGTCGACGGGCATCACCGCAGAGATCCACGTGAAGGGGAAGGACGCGACCGACGCGGCGGGAAGGGCAGCCTACGAAGAGAATCTGAAGAAGACGCGCGCGGCTCTCGAGGAACTGAAGGCCGACCCGCGCTTCGCGATCGACCGCATCCTGACGACGGAGGAGATCGAACGGGAGGAACACCTGAACGGCCCGTTTTCGTTCTTCATCGTCGGAAGCGGCGAGGTCGCCTACAGCAACACCACAGCGGGCGAACTCGAGATGAAGTTCGACACGTCCCAGTTCCAGACCGCCTACGCGACGCACGGCATGGATCCCGACACCGGTCCGCAGCCGACGGCCTTGTTCATGGGGCCTGGCGTCCGGAAGGGCGTACGGATCCCGCGGCGGCCGATCGTCGACATCGCCCCGACGTGCGCGGCGCTGCTCGGCCTTGAACTGCCCGACGCGGACGGAAGCGCGATCGAGGAGATCCTGTCCGACGGAGCGGCAAAAAAGATGCCGCGCATCTACGGCGTGACCGGACGGTCCGGAAGCGGCAAGTCGCGGTTCGCGCGCCTGCTCGCGGAGAAACTCGGCTGCGAGTGCGTCGACATCGACAGGATCGGCCACGCCTGTATCGAGGACCCCGCGATCAAGAAGGCGATCCGCGAACACTTCGGCGATTCGTGCTTCGACGCGGACGGGAACGTCATCCGCAAGGCGGTCGGGAAGATCGTCTTCGCCTCGGAAGCGCGGATGGAGGAGTACGTTGAGATGACGCGCGACTTCATCGTACGCTCGCTCGACGACGTCGTCGCCCGCACGGAGACCGACGCGGTCGTGTTCGAATGGGTCCGCCTGCCGGTCACGCCGAAGTACTGGGACCTCTCGTCGCCGAAGATCCTCGTCGAGGCCGACCGGGAGAAGCGGAAGGCGATCGTCATCGCGCGCGACGGCATCACCCCCGAGTACTTCGACGACCGCGACGCCTCGGCCCTCGATTACGATACCTATACGTACGATTTCACCGTTGAGAACGATTACCGCCCGGAGACGCTCGAAGAAGCCGTCGACCGGATCATTGCCCAGACAGATCAAACGAAAGGAGCCCGGAAATGAGAGTCGGTTTTTATGCAGGTAGTTTTGATCCGTTCACGAACGGCCACCTCCACGTCATCGAACGTTCGGCGAAGCTCTTCGACAAGGTCATCGTCGGCCTCGCGGTCAACTCCGCGAAGGACAGGCGGTTTCCCGAGGAGCCGATGCTGAAGGCGATGAACGACGTCTTCTTCCACGAAGGCCTCGACAACGTCACCGCGATCGCCTTCAAGGATCTGACCGTCGACGTGGCGGCCAAATACGGCGCGACGTTCCTCATCCGCGGCCTCCGCAACAACATGGACTACGAATACGAAGAGAACATCTCCTCGATCAACGAGGAGATCTCGGGACTCGACACGGTCTATTTCCGCGCGGGCAAGCTCGGCGCGATCAGCTCCTCGATGATCTTCGACCTTCTGCGCTACAACCGCAACGTCGACAAGTACATCCCGCCGGAAGTCCAGGCGGTCATCCGCGCGAGCCGGAAACCGTACTGAACGGGCGCCGGAGCGGAAAAGGGGACGGCCCGACCGCCGTCCGCCCGGACAAAACAGAACAACAGGACGGCCCGACCGCAGTCCGCGCATAGAAAAAACGCCGGGAGACACATCCGGCGTTTTTCGCTTTCGCTTACAATGGGATTTAACTTATCCCAGGTGGGGACGGGTGAGCATTACTTCGATGCTTTGGCCTTGTTCAGCGCGATCTGCATACGGGAGACCTTGCGGGAAGCCGTGTTCTTCTTCACGACGCCCTTGGCGACAGCCTGCATGATCTTCTTTTCGGTCAGCGCGCGCTTCTCTTCGGCGAGCTCGAGGTTGTTTTCTGCGATCGCCTTATCGAACGCCTTTTCCGTTTCCTTCAGGCGGTTGTTCACGCGCTTGTTGGCAGCGGTTTTCGTTTCGATAACGGAGATTCTCTTTTTCGCAGATTTGATGTTTGCCATACTTGTTTACCCCACTTTCTTTTGTAAATACAGCGCATATAGTATAGCCGTTCCGTTTTGCGAATGCAAGAAGTTTTTTGCGCTTGCGCGGGCGCGCTTTTTTTGCTTTTTCAGCGGCCCGTTTCGTGGTATACTGACAATGTATAAGTATGTGCTGAAAAACCGGACCGAACTGTTATGGACAACTACCAGAAATACATCCGCAACTTCTCGATCATCGCCCATATCGACCACGGAAAGTCCACGCTCGCCGATCGTCTCCTCGAAATGACCGGCTGTGTTCCCGAACGCGAAATGAAGGACCAGTATCTGGACAACATGGACATCGAGCGCGAGCGCGGCATCACGATCAAGCTCCAGACCTCGCGCCTGAACTACACGGCGAAGAACGGCGAGAAGTACATCTTCAACCTCATCGACACGCCCGGCCACGTCGACTTCACGTACGAGGTCTCGCGCTCCCTTGCGGCGTGCGAAGGGGCGATCCTCGTCGTCGACTGCACCCAGGGCGTCGAGGCGCAGACGCTCGCGAACGTCTACCTCGCGCTCAATGAGAACCTCGAGATCATGCCCGTGATCAACAAGATCGACCTCGCGTCGGCCCGTCCCCAGGAAACGAAGGACGAGATCGAGGAGGTCATCGGGATCGAGGCCCAGGACGCGCCGATGATCTCCGCGAAGGAGGGGATCAACATCGAAGACGTGCTCGAGGCCGTCATCGACAAGATCCCCGCGCCCCAGGGCGACCCGGCCGCGCCGCTGAAAGCGCTGATCTTCGACTGCTACTACGACAACTACAAGGGCGTCGTGATCTATACGCGCATCATGGACGGCTCTGTAAAACCGGGCGATACGATCCGGATGATGGCCTCCGGCAAGAACTACGAGGTCACCGAGGTCGGGTACCACTCCCCGGGACCGATCCCCGCGAAGGAGCTGAAGGCCGGCGAGGTCGGCTACATCTGCGCTTCGATCAAACAGGTCGCGGACGCGCGCGTCGGCGATACGATCACGCTCGCAGACAACCCGACGGCCGAACCGCTGCCCGGCTACAAGAAACTCCAGCCGATGGTCTACTGCGGCATGTACCCGACCGGCAACGAAAGCTACGAGGGCGTGAAGGACGCGCTCGAAAAGCTCCAGGTCAACGACGCCTCGCTCGTCTTCGAACCCGAGACGTCGAACGCGCTCGGGTACGGCTTCCGCTGCGGCTTCCTCGGCCTTTTGCACATGGAGATCATCGTCGAGCGCCTTCTCCGCGAATTCGACCTCGACATCATCACGACGTCGCCGTCGGTCATCTACAAGGTCGTGAAGACGGACGGAACGGTCATCTTCATCCAGAACCCGTCGAACATGCCGCCCGTCAACGAGATCGAACACGTCGAGGAGCCGATGGTCAAGGCGGAGATCATCCTTCCGAAGGAGTACGTCGGCCCGATCATGGAGCTCTGCCAGAGGAGAAGGGGCCAGATGGAGCCGCTCGAATACCTGACGAAGGACCGCGTCGCGCTCCACTACGTGATGCCGCTCGCGGAGGTCATCTACGACTTCTTCGACGCGCTGAAATCGAAGACGCGCGGGTACGGCTCGCTCGATTACGAATTCCTGCGCTACGAGCCGTCGAAGGTCGTCAAGCTCGACATTATGCTCAACCGCGAGGTCGTCGACGCGTTCTCGATGATCGTCCACGAATCGAAGGCGTATGAGCGCGCGCGGTTCGTCTGCGAGAAGCTGAAGGAGACGATCCCGATGCACCAGTTCGAGATCCCCGTCCAGGCGGCGATCGGCCAGAAGATCATCGCCCGCGAGACGGTCAAGGCGTACCGGAAGGACGTCATCGCGAAGTGCTACGGCGGCGATATCTCGCGCAAGAAAAAACTGCTTGAGAAACAGAAGGAGGGCAAGAAGCGCATGCGGCAGTTCGGCGTCGTCGAAGTGCCCCAGGAAGCGTTTACGGCCGTTCTGAAATACGACGAGGACAAGACAAAATGAGAAAGCTCGGCATCTACATCCACATCCCTTACTGCGAACGGAAATGCAGCTACTGCGACTTCCTGTCGTTTCCCGGAACGACGCGCGAATCGCGCGAACAATACCGCGACGCCGTCGTCAACGAGCTGAAATGGTGGGCGAAGTGCTACGGAAAGGAGAAATACCGCGAAGAGCCGTACACCGTCCCGGAGGAATACGAGGTCGACACGATCTTCGTCGGCGGCGGAACGCCGTCGGTGTTCGAGTCGTGGTTCCTGTGGCGGCTCGTTCTGACGGTGAAGGATCTGTTCAACTGTGCCGATGCGCTGGAGATCACCGCCGAGGCGAATCCGAACTCGCTGACCGTCGACAAGATGTCGGTCTGGGGCGTGTTCGGCGTGAACCGGCTGTCGTTCGGCGTCCAGTCGTTCGACGACGGCGTGCTCGAAACGCTCGGCCGTCTCCACAGCGCGGCGGAGGCGGAGGAGAAGTTCCGCACGGCGCGGAAGTACTTCTTCAAAAACATCAACGTCGACCTGATGTTCGGCATCCCCGGCCAGACGCTCGATCAGTGGAAGGACACGCTCGAAAAGGCGATCGCCCTCGATCCGGACCACGTCTCGTTCTACAGCCTCCAGCTCGAGGAGGGGACGCCGATCTGCGGCAAGGTGAAGGCCGGCGCGCTCGTCCCCGTCTCCGACGAGACCGACCGCGCGATGTACCGCCTCGCGGTGAAGATGCTGAAGGAGGCAGGCTACCACCACTACGAGATCTCGAACGCGGCGAAGCCGGGCTTCGAATCGAAGCACAATCTGAAATACTGGTCGATGGACGAATATCTCGGCGTCGGCCTCGGCGCGGCGTCGTACATGAAGGCCGCGCCGTACCACCCGTTCGTCGCGAAGGGCGCCGAGCGGTGCGACTGCGGACCGGACTGCGTCTCCTGCGCGGGCGACGGGACAGTGCGCGACGAGGTCGCCCGCGCCCGGATCGCGCGTTACGGCGTGCGGTTCTCCAACACGACCGACTACGAATTCTATCTCTCGGGCGAGGACCCCGTCGTCCCGGATTCGGTCCACGTCAACAACCTCGCCGATTACGTCTCCGACTTCTTCTTCACGGGGCTCCGCAAGATCGCCGGCGTCCGCCTTGACGATCTGGAAAGCGCCGTCGGCAAACCGCTCGCGGAGCTGAAAACGCCCGACGGCGAACCGGTCGAAACGGTCCTTGCGCGCCACGTTTCGGACGGCCTGCTCGAACGCGACGGCGACGTTGTCCGCCTGACGGAGAAGGGACTCGATCTCGCGAATACGGTCCTGCGTGACTTCGTATAAACCATTCCCAATTCACACGGAGGAAACGACTATGAGCAAATATATCATGGCGCTCGACGAAGGCACGACGAGCTGCCGCGCGATCCTGTTCAACCGGGAGGGCGAGATCTGTTCCGTCGCCCAGAAGGAATTCCGCCAGATCTATCCCCACGAGGGATGGGTCGAGCACGACGCGCTCGAGATCTGGTCGAGCCAGCTCGGCGTCGCGATCGAGGCGATGGGCAAGATCTTCGCCAAGGCCGATGACGTCGCCGCCGTCGGCATCACAAACCAGCGCGAGACGACGATCGTATGGGACAAGACGACCGGCAAGCCTGTCTACAACGCGATCGTGTGGCAGTGCCGCCGCACCGCCGCGTTCTGCGACAAGCTCAAGGAACGCGAGGGCCTCGTCGAGATGATCCGCAGCAAGACCGGCCTTCTGATCGACGCGTACTTCAGCGCGACGAAGATCGCCTGGATCCTCGACAACGTTCCCGGCGCGCGCGAAAAGGCCGAGGCGGGCGATCTGCTCTTCGGCACGATCGACACGTGGCTGATCTGGAACCTGACCGGCGGCGAGGTCCACGCGACGGATTACTCGAACGCCTCGCGCACGATGCTCTTCAACATCCACACGCTCGAGTGGGACGACGAGATCCTCGAACTCCTCAACATCCCGCGGTCGATGCTCCCCGACGTCCGTCCGTCCTCCGGCGATTTCGGAAGGACCGCGCCCGACATCACCGGCGGTGTGCGCGTTCCGATCGCGGGCGTCGCGGGCGACCAGCAGGCCGCTCTGTTCGGCCAGACGTGCTTCGAACCGGGCGACGCGAAGAACACGTACGGCACGGGAGGCTTCCTTCTGATGAACACCGGCTCCGAGGCGGTCAGCTCCGGAAACGGCCTCCTCACGACGATCGCGTGGGGCGAGGGCGACCCGAAAAAGCCGACCGTCACGTACGCGCTCGAAGGCTCCGTCTTCGTCGCCGGCGCTCTGCTCCAGTGGTTCCGCGACGAGCTCAAGATGATCCATTCCGCGCCCGAATCCGAAGCGATCGCGCGCACCGTCCCCGATACGGCCGGCGTCTACATCGTACCGGCGTTCGTCGGACTCGGCGCGCCGTACTGGGATCCGTACGCGAAGGGGACGATCACCGGCATCACCCGCGGCGCGAACCGCGCCCACCTCATCCGCGCGGCGCTCGAATCGATCGCCTACCAGATCCACGACGTCCTCCGCGCGATGGAACAGGATTCCGGCCTCGCGCTCGGAACGCTGAAGGTCGACGGCGGCGCGTCCGCGAACGACTTCCTGCTCCAGTTCCAGTCCGACATCCTCGGCGCGGCGGTCCAGCGTCCGTCCTGCGTCGAAACGACGGCGCTCGGCGCGGCGTACCTCGCCGGTCTCGCGGTCGGCTACTGGGCGAACAAGGACGACGTCCGCAAGAACTGGAAGCTTTCGAAGACGTTCGAGCCCGAAATGAGCCGCGAAAAGGCGTCCGAACTCCTCGCGGGGTGGAAGGAAGCCGTTCAGCGTGCCCTGTAAGGCCCGTAATCGCCCGTCAGACGCGTTTTTTCGCGTTTTTCGATAAAAGACCCGACGAACCCCGAAAAACCGGACAAGGAGGTCCTGAGATGATGCAGACGAAACGAAGAACACGCCTTGCCGCGATCCTGATCGCGGTCTTTCTGGCCGTCGCGTGCTTCCCGCTTCACGCGTTCGCCGCGCCGACGTTCGCGAGCGCCGACGCCGCCTGCTACAACGCGATGAAGAACCGCGTGACGGAGGTCGACGTCAGCGGGATGGGCCTGACCGAAGACAACTTCAGCGTCTTCCAGGACGAGTTCCGCGAGAACCACCCGGACATCTTCTACGGTTCCCCGATGTTCTACACGACGATGGGCGGCAAGGTCGTCTCGATCACGCTCTTCTTCGATACGAACATCTCCGTCGCGAACATCGCGGCGTATGAGGCGGCCGTTCAAAAGATCCTCGACGGCGTTCAGCCCGGCTGGACCGACGTCCAGAAAGTCCTCTACTTCCACGATTATCTCGCGACCCACTGCGAATACGACATGCGCCTCTTCTCCGGCAGCATGCCGAACGAGTCCTATAACGTCTACGGAGCGATCGTGAACCGCCAGGCCGTGTGCAACGGCTACGCGCTCGCTCTGTGCGACCTCTGCAACCGCGTCTCGATCCCGTGCCATTTCGTCGAGAGCCCGGTGATGAACCACGCCTGGAACGTCGTTCAGGTCGGCGGGTCGTGGTACCACGTCGACGTGACGTGGGACGATCCGATCAACGACATCCCCGGCAACGTCCGGCACAGCTTCTTCCTCCTTTCGGACAGCGCGATCAAGGCGAAGGCCGCGACGGACGGAACGTACCACACCGGCTGGAAGAGCCCCGTCTCCTGCACGAACACGAAATACGACAAGGGCGCCTACTGGAGCGATGCCGTGAGCGCCGTCCTGACCGGCGACGACGGAAACGCGTACTACGTCACCTCCGTGACGGCGAGCCTGACGCGCAACGGGGTGACGTATCCGAAAGCCCAGACGATGTCGCTCGTCCGCCGCGACGCCTCGACCGGAAAGGTGACGACGCTCTACACGGTTTCGGACATCTGGCCTGCTTGGACCGGCGGGAGCTACTATACGACGCCGTACATGAAGCTCGCGCGCGTGGGCGACTGCTACTATTTCAACGATGCCTCCCACATCTACTGCTACCGT
>JAEEUO010000028.1 GCA_016286935.1 Bacillota bacterium
GAAGCGATGATCTACGGCGACGGCGCGTTAACGGATCCGGTCGGCAAGATCTGGGAGCTCGCGGACCCGGTCGTCAGCCCCGCCTATACGGCCGGCCTCGAGGGACAGCCGTCCGAGCTGAAGATGAAATACCTCGCCGACAACGATTTCAAGAATCTGTCCGGCGATGAACTGAAAGCCGCGATCGAGGCGGAGATCCGCAAGAAGGACGCCGCGATCGAAGCGCAGAAAAAGGACACGACGAAGTCCGCTCTCAAGGGCCAGATGGTCTCCGAGGGGACGACGCCGCGCCGTCTGACCGACCTGATCGGCTCGCTCTGCGACCTGACTTCGGGCTCCGGCGACAAAGGCACCCCGATTATCTGGGTACAGGGTTATTTCGATAACTACACCAAATAATCTGTTATAACATCACTTCGTAGGCAGGGTGGAATTCCCGATCGGCGGTGACAGTCCGCACGCGAAAGCTGAGCCGGTTGAACTCCGGCACCGACGGTAACAGTCCGGATGAAAGAAGGTATAAAAATGAATACGGAAAAAGTCAATGCCACGCGCCGTCTGACGACCATGGCCGTCATGGCGGCGCTTTCCATCGTCCTCGTCGCGCTGATCCACTTCCCGATCTTTCCGGTGGTCAGCTTCCTCGAATACGATCCCGCGGACATCCCGATCCTGATCTGCGGCTTCGCGTTCGGGCCCGCCGGCGGGCTGATCGTGACGGCCGTCGCGGCGCTCGTCCAGGGCTTCACCGTCAGCGCCCACAGCGGCGTCTACGGGATCCTGATGCACATCCTCTCGACGGGTTCGTACGTCCTCGTTTCGAGCCTCCTCTACCGGAAGCACAAAACGAAGAAGGGCGCGGCGGTCGCGATCGTGTGCGGCGTTCTTGCCTCCGCCCTCGTGATGTTCGGCGCGAACCTCGTCGTGACGCCGTACTTCATGCTCGGCGCGATCAACAGCGATACGGTCGGCATGGTCCTCGGCCTGATGCCCTATATCATGGCCTTCAACGTGATCAAAGCCGGCGTGAACGGCCTCGTCACGTTCTTCCTCTACAAGCGCACGAGCAATCTTCTCCACAGACTCGGCGCCAAGTAGCGGCTCCCCGAACTTTTCCGACACGCCCAGGGGTGCATGGGCGTGTTTTTTGTTGCCACAGGTCCGCGGAACGGGCTTGCGCGGCGGGACAGGGTATGGTAATATCATAACTGTAAAGTCAATAATTGACATGCGCGGCGAATTACCGTTTGCCCGAAACGGTTCCGGGACGTATAATGGAATCGTAAGAAAACCATCCGCGCCCGGCGGGGACCGCCCGCGGGCCTTGATACCGGACAGAAAGGGGAATCCCCATGAAAACGATCTACGCAGCGAACGTCCGCCCGGGCGACGACATCCAGGACTTCTTCATCGTCAAGGGCGTCCAGATCAAAACCGGAAAGACCGACAAGGAATACCTCGATATTACGGTCGGCGACGCGAGCGGCGACCTCAACGCGAAGAAGTGGGACGTCTCGCCGGACGACAGCGAGGTCCGCTCGCTCCAAAACGGCGACGTCGTCAAGATCCGCGGGACGGTCGTCGAATTCAACGGCCAGAAACAGCTCCGGATCCAGCGCATCCGCCGCGCGACCGCCCAGGACGGCGTCGATATGAACGACTTCGTGAAGGCGTCGCCCGAGAAACCTGAGGAGATGTACGCGTATCTGACCGGGCTTGCGGAACGGATGGCCGACGACGACCTGCGGCGCCTGTCGATCGGCGTGATGGAGGCCCACAAAGAAAAGCTGCTCTACTGGCCCGCCGCGACGCGCAACCACCACGCGGAGCTCGGCGGCCTTCTGTGGCACATGAAGCGCATGGCGATGGCGGGTGAGCGGATCTGCGAGGTCTATCCGTTCCTGAACCGCGATCTTCTGATCGCCGGCGTGCTTCTCCACGACATGGAAAAGATCAACGAGATCGTCTCGAACACGGAGGGGATCGCGTCCGACTATTCCCGCGAGGGACAGCTCCTCGGCCACCTTGTGATGGGTGTCCGCGAGCTTGAGAAGGCGGGGGAGGCGTACGGCGTTCCGCGCGAAAAGCTGCTGCTTCTGGAACACATGATCCTGTCCCACCACTACGAGCCCGAATACGGTTCCCCGAAGAAGCCCGCGTTCGCGGAGGCGGAGGTCCTCCACTACCTCGACATCCTCGACGCGCGCCTCTACATCTTCGAGGAGGTCGAAGAGACGCTCCGCCCCGGCGAGTTCTCCGAGAAGATCTTCTCCCTGGACAACCGGCGCGTCTACCGCGGCGATCTGAACGCGGACGCGGAAACCGAATGAAGGAAACCGAAACAAAGTGGTTGAACTGTCGGCCGTATTGACGGAACTCATCTTCACCAATCCCGAAAACGGATACACCGTCGCCCTGTTTGAGAATTCCGAAGAGGATGTCTCGTTCACGGGCGTCGGTATTTTGCCGTTCGCGCGGGAAGGGCGCCGCTATCGCCTTTCGGGCGACTGGGAGGTCCACAAACGGTACGGCGAACAGTTCTCGTTCACCGGCGCGTCCGAGGAACTGCCGACGACGGCGGACGGGATCGAAGCGTTCCTCGCGTCCGGCATGATCCGCGGGATCGGCCCGAAGACGGCAAAGGCGATCGTTTCGCGCTTCGGCGACGAGACGCTCAAGATCATCGAAAACGAACCGGCGCGCCTTGCGGAGGTCAGCGGGATCGGCCCGAAGACGGCCGCGAAGATCGTCGAGGGATACGCCCGGCAGCGTGAATTCGCGAACGTCGCGCTCTGGTTCGAGACGCGCGGCATCGCGATCCGGTACGCGAAGAAGTGCTACGACGTCTGGGGGAAGAACGCGCCGGACGTCATTCAGAACAACCCCTACCAGCTCGTCGACGAGATCGTCGGCGTCGGATTCCGCACGGCCGACGCGCTCGCGGCGAAGCTCGGATTCGACCGCCACAGCGAGGACCGTCTCGCGTACGGCTCGCTCTACGTTTTGAATTATTACGCGGAGGAGGGGAATACGTACTACCCGCTCCGCCCGTTCTGCGAGAGGACGGCGGAGCTTCTGGAGGTCTCGTCGGAGGAAGTCGGGAACGCCCTCCGCGTTCTCGCGCTGGCGGGACGGGCGCGCCTCGATTCGCTCGACGGGGAGACGGTCGTCTATCCGGAGCTCCTCCACCGCGCGGAGACGCGCACGGCGGCGAAGCTGCTCGATCTCGAGCAGGCGTCGATCAAGCCGGTCGCGTTCGACCGGAAGCACCCCGTCTCAAACGTCGAACTGTCGGAGAAACAGTGGAAGGCCGTCGAACTCGCGTGCCTTTCGGGCGTCTGCGTCATTACAGGCGGCCCCGGCACCGGCAAGACGACGATCATCAACACGATCCTCGGATACTTTGAACGGGCGGGCCTTACGACGGCGATCGCGGCTCCGACCGGGCGCGCGGCGAAGCGGATCACGGAGACGAGCGGCCGTCCTGCCTCAACGATCCACCGCCTGCTCGAATACGTCTATTCGGACGACGACAAGCGGATCCGGTTCGGACGGAACGCGGAGAATCCGCTCGAGGCGGACGCCGTCATCTGCGACGAATCGTCGATGATCGACATCCAGCTGATGGACGCGCTCCTCCAGGCGATCCCGTCCGGAACGCGGCTGATCCTCGTCGGCGACGCGAACCAGCTTCCCTCCGTCGGCCCCGGAAACGTCCTGCGCGACATCCTCGAGTCCGATATGGTCCCGTCGATCCGCCTGACCGAGATCTTCCGCCAGGCCGCGGAATCGCTCATCGTCGTCAACGCCCACCGCATCAACAGCGGCGAATACCCCGACCTGAACGCGCGGGAGAAGGACTTCTTCTTCCTGCGGCGGAAGACCGAAAAGGAGATGCTCGCGACGATCCTCGACCTCGCGACGAGGCGCCTTCCGGCCTTTTTCGGAACGGACGGCGAAGCGTCCGATCCGGTCCGTTCGATCCAGATCCTGACGCCCGTCCACAAAGGCCTGCTCGGAACGGAATCGCTGAACCGCGAACTCCAGGCCGTCCTCAATCCGCCCGACGAAACGAAGCGCGAGAAGGTCTTCGGAAACCGCCTGTTCCGCGAAGGCGACAAGGTGATGCAGACGAAGAACGACTACGAGCTCGCGTGGAAGCGGACGGACGATTTCTCCGAGGGCGAGGGCGTATTCAACGGCGATCTCGGGACCGTCCTGGCGATCGACCCCGAGTTCAACGAGATGACCGTCGTGTTCGACGACGTGAAATGCGCGACGTACGACGCGACGAACCTGGAGGAGCTCGAGCTCGCGTACGCGGTCACGGTCCACAAAAGCCAGGGAAGCGAGTTCCCCGCCGTCGTCATGCCGATGACGTGGTTCCCGCCGTTCCTCGCGACGCGCAACCTCTTCTACACGGCCGTGACGCGCGCGAAGAAGCTCGTCGTCCTCGTCGGATCGGAGGACCGGATGCACGCCATGATCGACAACAACGCGATCCGCGAGCGGTTCAGCGGCCTCGCCGTGAGGCTGAAACAATGGGACCCGTTCCGCTGATCCGCAGGATCGCGGGGCGCGCCGCGGGACTCCTCTATCCGGACCGGATCTACTGCGTCTCGTGCGGCCATCCGATCGATCCGGGGATGCCGTACGCGCTCTGCGGAACGTGCCGCGAGCGGTTCTCGTTCGCGTCGGACGGCCACAAACCGTCCGGCTTCCACGCGACGTGGTACACGCTCTGGGAGAAGGAACTCGTCCTCCGCTTCAAGTACGCGAACCGCGCGTATTACGCCGGTCCGATGGCGGAGATGATGGCGGACATGCTCCTCATGTACGCGCGCGAGGCGGTCCGCGTCGGAAGCGGCGATGCGACGTTCGACGGGACGGAGGAGACCGCGCCTCTGCGGCGCTTCTTCGACGGGATCGTCGCCGTCCCGCTCCACGAAGAGCGCTTCCGGAAGCGCGGCTACAACCAGGCCGAGCTCCTCGCGCGGGAGCTGTCGAAGCGCGTTGGCGTCCCGTATCTGCCGGACGCGCTCGTGCGGCGGAAGAAGACGGCGCCGCTCAAGACGCTCTCCGAGACCGAGCGGCGCGAGGAACTGCGCGGCGTCTTCGGGCCGGGCGAAGCGGACGTCGGCGGGATGCGGCTCATCCTCGTCGACGATATCCTGACGACCGGCGCGACGGCGGGCGCCTGCGGCGACATCCTCCGCGGGATGGGCGCCCGTTCGGTGAAGACCGTGGCGTTCGCGGCGACCGCGAAGGACCGGAAGAACGCCGTGACGGACGGCTTCGACGTCCCGGAGGAGAGCTGACGCGGAAGGGTGGCGCTTTGCGCGATCCGTGATACAATACAAGAGAAGCGGCGGGATCGCCCGGGCTGTGGAGGAAGATCCATGCCAGCCGCGGGCAAAGGGATCCACGTAAACCGTCCGGGGCGCGGCGACGCGCCCGGCGGCGAGCATGGCGCGGTTTAGAGGTAAGTCCTGACCGGCGCCTTTCGGCGGTAAACCGGCAGGCGGATGTGGGGGCAAAGACCAGGTCAGCCGGGCGATCCCGCCGCTTCTTTTTTTGTTACGAAAATCACAAAGCGGACTACCGCATGCGTATCTGTTGTGTTATACTATTCTTGGGGTCATATCGGCTTTTCCGGAACGGAAGGCCGGATCCCATGTCCCATATCCCTTATCGGTAAGGAGGATGCTATGAACATCAACATCGTAACGAAGAATTATGACGCGGGCGAACGGCTGAAGGGTCTGATCGACAAGAAATTCAAGAAGCTCGACAAGTATTTCTCCAAGGACATGACCGCCACTGTCACGATCACCGACACAAAAGGCAAAGTGAAGATGGAAGCCACCTTACCCCTCAAAGACATGTTCTTCCGCGCGGAAGCGACCGCGTCCGACGCCTATACGGCGCTCGACGTCGTCGTCGAAAAGCTCTCCACCCAGATGAGCCGCTTCAAGACCAAACTCCAGAGACGTTTTAAGGACACGAAGGAATACGCCTTCGAGGAGCTCCCCGAATCGAACGGACCCGAGCCCGGAGAGGAACAGCTCATCCGCCGCAAGAAATTCACGCTGACGCCGATGAACGTCGACGAAGCGATCATGCAGATGGAGCTTCTGGAACATAACTTCTACGTATTCCTGAACATGGAAACGGATTCCACCGACGTCGTCTACAAGAGAGCGGACGGGACCTACGGACTCCTCGAAACCGCGAAGTAAACCGAATGAATTAAGAACATGCTGGACACTCTCTCCTCTCTTTTCTCCGGTCTGACGTTCCGCTGGGCGGATGTGATCGATATCCTGCTGGTCGGGTACATTCTCTAT
Source organism: Bacillota bacterium (assembly GCA_016286935.1). Taxonomy (GTDB): domain Bacteria; phylum Bacillota; class Clostridia; order Peptostreptococcales; family Anaerovoracaceae; genus JAEEUO01. The sequence continues at coordinate 6,348 of JAEEUO010000028.1, forward strand.
CTGGTCATCATCTTCATCCGCGAAACGCGCGCCGTACAGCTCGTCAAGGGCCTGCTGCTTCTGGTTGTCGTGACGTATCTGTCCGAGCTCTTCCACCTCCACACCCTGAACTACATTCTGAAGGGCGTGCTGACGCTGGGAGCCGTCGCACTGATCATCGTCTTTCAACCGGAGCTTCGGCGTGCGCTGGAGCGGATCGGCCGCGGAAAGCTGTTCGGCGGAAAGGGAAGGGGAGAGAACTCCGCAATCGAATCGTCGCTCGGCGCGATCGTCCGAAGCGCCCAGTATTTCGCCAAAAACCGGATCGGCGCCCTGATCGTGTTCGAACGCGAGACGGCCCTCTCCGACATCATCGAAACGGGCGTCGGGATCGACGCCCACATCACCGAGGAGCTGCTCGGTACGATCTTCTATGTCGGAACGCCGCTCCACGACGGCGCCGTCGTCATCCGCGGCCTGAAAATCGAAGCGGCCGGCTGCGTCCTCCCGCTGACGGGCGACATCACCCTGAACAAGGAGCTCGGAACGCGCCATCGCGCCGCGATCGGCCTCTCCGAGATTTCCGATGCGCTGATCCTCGTCGTTTCGGAGGAGACCGGTACGATCTCGATCGCGATGAACGGAAAGATCACCCGAAAGCTCTCGCCGAAGACCGTGGAAAAGACGCTGCGCGAGCTCTATTTCGAGCCTCTGAAGAAGGATGAGGGCGCCGTCCGTACCGTGATCCAGAAAGTCTCCGACCGCATCTCCGCGGGCCGGAACGGAAAGAACGGAGCGGACGAAGGCGTCGACGCCGAAGAGCTCAAAGAAGTCGAAGAGCTGAAGAAGAAGTAGGGAGGAACGATCATGACGAGATCCCAAAAAATCATCACAGCGATCGTTTCTCTGCTCGGCGCGTTTCTGCTCTGGGCCTATGTCATCACGTTCGTCAATCCCGTGACCGACGTCCCGATCTCCAACATCCCGATCCAGGTCCTGAACGCCGATACGCTGACGAAGAACGGCTATATCCTGACCGGCATCTCCAACACGACGACGACCGTGACGGTCTCGGGCAGCCGCTCGGACGTTTCGGGCATTACCGCCGACGACATCCTCGTGACACTCGACGTCGGCGGCTACCGCGAAGGCGATAACTCGATCCGCGTCAACGTTTCGGCGCCGACGAGCGTGACCGTCAAGGACATCCGCAACAACGGACGCGTGACGGCCCACATCGAACAGCTCGTCTCCGAGACGAAGCCGTACGAGTTCCTCTACGCCGGTTCGGTCCGTGACGGATACGAGATGGGATTCCTCACGCTCGATCCCGATGTGGTGACCGTCACGGGCGCCAAGTCGGTCGTCGAGACCGTTGAGAAGCTCCGCGTGATCCTCGATCTCTCCCAGCTCCGCCGCGAGGGCTATTCGTTCGAAAGCGCGATCGCTCCGACGTCCGCGGCAGACACCGAAGTCAAGGACGTCACGCTCTCCGCGAAACGGCTTTCCGGAAGAGCGTATCTCTGCGAAGTGGCCGACGTCCCGCTGTCCGTGACGGTCAGCGGCCAGCTCCCGGAAGGGTTTGAACTCGCCTGGGAAGCCGAGCCGCGCGTCCACGTCCGGTCGGCCGCGCTCGATCTCTCCGCGCTCGAATCGATCCCGACTGAGCCCGTCAACGCGTCGCTCCTGACGGAGGCCGGCGTCGACATGACGCTCGTTCCGGTCCTGCCGGCGGCGGTGGAATACGCCGAGGAAGGCGGCCCCGTCAAGGCGCGTCTCCTGCTCGTTCCGATTCCGGAAGAACCGGTTGAAGACGGGACGGACGGCGAAAACGCGGACGATGGAAACGCGGACGGCGGAGAAGGCGAAACGGACGGCGGCGGCGAATCACAGGAAGGATAACCGAAAGGGTTTTCATGAAACGCAGCAAATCTTTTTTCAGGGGGTGTCTGCTCGGCGGCGCCATCGGCGTCGCGCTCTTCTATGCGATCCGGTCGATGACCGCGGAGGAGATCGCGTCGATCACCGGGGAAGGACCGCTGGCCGATCTGATCTGCCACGGCGCCGTGGACAGGGCGCTCGTTTCGGACGACACCCAGCTGATGGCCTTTACCGCGGACGGGATTATCTGGGCCGATAAGCGGGCCCACGAAAAGGGCGTATACGCCTATATCCCGTCCGTTTTTTATGGCTACCAGAAATGGTTCTACACCCAGACCGGCCATTTCGCCGACGCGGAATACGAATTCCTGAAGGAGAGCCGCATCCTCCGGTGGGAGGAGCTGTACGCGCGGCGCGTCATGGATTCCGCCGCGCTCGATGCGCTCCAGCTTTCGACGAACGGGAAACACGGCACGTTCACGAACCGTCCGAACACGCTCGGCACGTACGGGCCGCTCGTGCGGACGTCGCCGGTCAGCCTCTACTTCGCGGACGACGCCGCGAAGGCCTATCAGATCGGATGCCAGCAGGCCGCGCTGACCCACGGCGCGCCGGAGGTCTGGTACGCGGCCGGATTCGTCTCCGCGATGCTCGTGTACATCCTGGAAGGACAGGACCTCGAGAAGGCGGCCGAAAGCGCGCTGCGCCACATCCAGAACGAGGAGAGCGCCCAGAACGTCT
>JAEEUO010000029.1 GCA_016286935.1 Bacillota bacterium
TTCTTCTTCGAGACGCCGACGGTGATGCCGCTCGGGAAGCTGTTGAACGGCGTGACGTGGAGGACTGTCGCCTCCGTCCGCGCGAGCGATCCCGCGGAGATCCCGCCCGGCTCGAGATCGAGCATGTCGCAGCGGCATCCGAGCGATTCGTAGACCTTGCGGATCTTGTCGTACGACGGCTTTTCGAGCGCGTAGACGCGTTCGCGGCCGAGCAGCTGGGCGATCAGGCCGTACAGGTATTCCGCGCCCGATCCGATGATGATCCGCGCGGGCGGGACGGCGATCCCGCGGCTCCTCGCGAGGTAGGCGGCGATCTCGCTCCGGAGCTCCGGAATGCCGTGGTTCGGCGATTTGACGAGGATCCGGTCGCCGTAATCGTTGAGGACCTTCCGCATCGCCTTCGCGAGGACCGTGAACGGGAAGCCGCCCGGCTCGTGGCGGCCCTGGGACGTGATGAGAGGCGCCGGCGCCGAGACGCCCGCTTCGGGGCCGCCGGCGCGGTACGTGACGAAGTACCCGCTCCGCTCCCGCGAGACGGCGTATCCCTCGTCGGTCAGAAGCGCGACGGCATGCTCGACGGTCACGGTCGAAACGCCCGTCTCCGCCGCGACCGTCCGCTTCGACGGCAGCTTCGCGCCGTACGGATAGACGCCCGAAACGATATCGCGCACGAGCTGGCGGTAGAGCTGGAGATAGGCGGGCGCGTCGGCCGTTTTGTCGATCCGGTAGTTCATCTGGTCATATAAAAAAAGATTGTTTTGAGCATTATAATATTATCAGACACATTATAGAGTAGAACCGTAAAAAAGTAAAGAAGAACCGGAAAACCCGCTGAAACGGACTCAATCGGAGGAATGAGAATATGAAAAGAATACTGACCATCCAGGACATCTCCTGCTTCGGAAAATGCTCGCTGACCGTCGCCCTGCCGCTGTTATCCGCCATGGGCATCGAGACAGTGATCCTGCCGACCGCGGTGCTCAGCACGCACACGCTGTTCAAGGGCTTCACCTGCAAGGACCTGTCGGACCAGCTCAAGCCCATCACGGACCACTGGAAACAGGAAGGCATCACCTTCGACGCGATCTGCACCGGATATCTGGGCACCGAAGAGGAGATCGATACGGTCATCGATATCATCCGTACGTTCCGGAATGAGAATACGCTCGTCTTCGTCGATCCCGCCATGGGAGACAACGGAAAGCTGTATCCGGTGTTCGACGTCCATTACGCGAAGAAAAACGCCGATCTTTGCGCGGTGGCGGATATCGCGGACCCGAACATCACGGAGGGAAGCTACCTGACGGGCCTTCCCTACAGGGAAACGTATACGGAAGACTACGTGAAGGAGATGCTGTCCGCCCTGGCGGCGCTCGGAACGAAGATGCCGATCCTAACGGGCGTCTCGCTCAGCGAAGGAAAGACCGGCGCCATGGGCTATGACACCGTGAAAAAAGAATACTTCTTCTACCAGAACGAAAAGATCCCGGCGGCCTATCACGGGACCGGCGATATCTTCTCCAGCGTGCTCGCCGGCGCGTTCGTGCTCGGCATCGACCGGACGGAAGCGCTGAAGATCGCGGCGGACTATACCGCGGATACGATCGCCGAGACGGTGAAGGACCCGGCGGATCCCTGGTACGGCGTCAATTTCGAAGCCACCATCCCGCAGCTGGTCGATTCCCTGAAACAGTTTTCGAAATAGGCGCGTGAACGGCGTTTCCCGCGCCTGCCTTCCGGGGCCCTTGTGAAGGCCTCTAATCGCCCCGTAAACGAACGAAACGGCACAGGTCGGTCACCTGTGCCGTTTTTCTGTTTTTTGTCCGAAATCGGGCGATTTTCAGTCTTCCAGCGTGAGCTTCAGAACGACCGGGTTGTGGTCCGTGCAGACGAAGTCGAGATCGACCGTCTCGAGCGACTCGACGTGAATGTTGTCCGAGACGATGAAGCCGTCGATCATATAATACTGGAACGTCGATCTGTCGACGCCGACGTACGGCTCCTTCAGCGTCCGGCAGGTCGGCGTTTTGTTGTCCATCAGGAACTGCCATCCGCCCCCGATCTCGTTCGTGTCGATCAGACCCGGCATCCAGTCGCCGCCGCGCGTCGGGTACATCGACGTGTCGACGTTGGAGAACGTCTGGTTGAAGTCGCCGCCCGCGATGACGTAGTTCCCTTTCGCCCGTTCGCCGTTGATGAACTCGACGAGCATCTTCGTCTGGGCGATCTTGCCCTCGCCGCTGTCATACGCCTCGAGGTGGAGATTGACGAGGACGAGTTCCTTTCCGCTGTTCGCCACGGGGATGCGCGAAACGAGCAGGCACCGTTTGAGGTTGACGACGCGCATCGGCCATGTGAACGGGCACGGAAGCTGGATGCGCTCCGAGGACGTGACCGGATACGTCGAGAACGTCGCGATGCCGGCGTCGACCTTGCCGAGCGGCGGGATCGGGTACGGGATGTAGGCGACCTTGAAGTTGTTCGCGAACGAAGTGGCGTACGCGGGGAAGGCGGTGCGGATCGACTCCAGCTCGTTGATGTGGTGGGAGCGCGTCGCCTCGACGTCGACCTCCTGGAGGAAGAAGATGTCCGGCTTCTCCGCGGCGATCGCGTTGACCATTCCCTCGAGGTTCGATTTGACGCGCGGGACGTCGGCCGAGATGACCATCTTGCCGCCGTCGAGGAAGCAGTCCGCGTTGTCACCGAGCGCGCCGTAGCCGACGTTCCACGACAGGACCGTGAGCGGCACGTCCGCGTAGAGCGTCTTCGCCGCGGAGCCGTCCACCGCGACCGTCTCGCGATCCGCCGGCTTATACTCGGCGTAGGTCAGGTAGCCGATCCCCGCCGCCGCGATCACGACGACGATCAGGAGCAGCGTCCCGATGAATCGCAGGAGGCCGCGGAAAAAGCCGCGCTTTTTCTTGTTTTCGTTCTTGGCCATATCGATTTCTCCTTTTCCGTCAAGGATCCGGATGAGCGGATCGTTCGGGATGTTTTATTGAAAATTCGCGCTGTAGATCGCCTCGGCGAGCTTCGGCGAGCCGAAGTCGACGATGATCCAGCCGCACAGCCAGACGGAATCCTCCCCGACCTTGAGTTCCGAGGGATACGAACCGGCCGCCTTCGCGGCGAGAAGCCGCGCGTTCAGATCCTTCGCATACTTGTACGGATGACCGTAGGAGGTGTTGCCGCTCGTGGAGAGGAAGTGGAGGCCGAGCACGTTCGGATCGGATTGGGACGAGGACACACCGAAGAAGGAGTGCGAACGGAGCCCTCCCAGAAACGCCGCCCATTTATCGTCCGCGTCGTACTTATAGCGGTCCTGGACGAGGAGATCGGACGTATTTTGGGGATTCTCCTGCCAAACCGCCGCGAGTCCGGTGTTGTCACGGTTGCTTTGGGCGTCCCAGAAGAGCGGAACGCCGCTCTCGGTCTCGTAGCCGGAATCAAGATACCGCCGCACCAGCACGATCTTTCCGCGCGATTCGCCGACGGTCTGGATATACCGCGAGAGGATCCACCGGTCCGGGTCTTTCGCGATCGCATCCATCAGGAGCTTCTGGAACTCTTCGACGGTCTCCGGGCCGTATTCTTTCCGGACCGCAAAGACGATCGTCTCGGTCGGGTGTTCGTCGAGAAACGCGTAACACTCCTCGAGAACGGTATCGAAGTACAGCGGCTTCGACCACGGCCAGCCGGTCTCCGTGCAGTTCGTGAATTCGTGCATGAACTTCAGCCGGCCGCCGTCGACCGCGAGACGGATGTCGAGATACCGGAAGCCGGCCTCGAGCTGTTCGCCGATCGAGAGGGACTGGCACTTCGAAAAGAACGCGAGATGCACGTTTTTCGCCGCGCTGTTATGGGTCCCCGGGAGAACGGCCGCGTTCAGTCCCGTCCGGTCCGGCAGACGTTCCATCCAGTCTGCGGAGCCTTCCACGGCCGTCCGGTCCACGCGCTCGAACGCCGGAATAACGTACATCAAAACGGCAAACGCAAGGATGACCGCGAGGAGCAGGCATCCGAGGACAGACAGCAGGATCGCGACAGCCGATTTCTTTTTCCGTTTCGTTTTCATAGAAGACTCCTGGTTCATCTCAGCATTTTGATTGTAGCACAACACCGGCCGAGTATAAAGCGTTTTGGCCCTCCGCCGTTCCGTTTTTTTAAAGGGGATCGAAATGTATACAGAATCGTCTGACAATTTTGCTTGACATCGTTTCCCGCCTGTGGTATCGTCAACGCATATTTTCATACCGATAAAAGCGATGACGAAGACGGTCGGACGGCGTGCAGCGAGAGATACGGCGGGTGGTGTGAGCCGAACGCACAAACTCCAGTGACCCATCACTTCCGAGCTGACAGCCCGAACGCGGGATCCCGTTAGTAGACGCTGTCCGTGAGCCTGCGTGAACGGACAGGACTTGATGGAGTCTGAAGCGGCGACGGTCTTCCGTCGCAATATGAGTGGTACCACGGGCTACGTTTTTTTGCGGCTCGCCTCATAACCGGAGGCGGGTCTTTGTTTTTTGCAGGAAACGGTCAGGGCCGCCGCCGGAACGCTTCTCTCCACGCGACCGATACCAGGAGGAAACCATGACAAGACAGGCCGAAACACAGCTGAACGAAGTCGCCCGAAGGATCCGCGAGATGCGCGAGATCGTCGGCTACACCCCCGCGCGGATGGCGGAGCTGACCGAGCTCGACGAAGCCGTATACCGCGACTACGAGGCGGGACGGGAGGACCTTCCGTTCACGTTTCTCCACAAATGCGCCCTCGCCTTCAACATCGACATCTCCGATCTTCTGAGCGGCGAATCCGGCGCGCGCCTGACGGGCTACACCGTCTCGCGCAAAGGCGACGGCGTCGTCACTGCGAGCGAGGAAGGCATCACGATCCGCAACATGGCGTCCGCGTTCCGGAAGCGCCTCGCGACGCCCTACTACTGCGTCTACGACTATTCGGAGGATGCGCCCGGCGTCCTTCCGCACATGACGACGCACGACGGCCAGGAGTTCGACCTTATCCTCGAGGGCACGCTCAAGGTCTGGATCGGCGGCCACACCGAGGTCCTCGAGGCGGGCGACAGCATCTTCTACGACAGCTCGACGCCCCACGGCATGCTCGCGCTGTCGAAGGGCGGCTGCCGCTTCCTCGCGATGATCATGGCGGCCGACGAGAAGGAACAGCGCCCCGGCCTGAGCATGCGCCCGTCAGAAGCCGAAGCGGCCCCGGCGGCCGAAGAGCGCGCCGTCCGGACGAGCGACCTCCTGATCGGCGAATTCGTGAAGCCGGTCGAAGACGAAGCGGGCGCCCTTCTCGACATGCGCTACGAGAACGCCGACCGCTACAACTTCGCGTTCGATACGGTCGACGCGATCGCGCGGAAATACCCCGACCGGCTCGCGATGATCCACATCGCGGACGATATGACCGAGCGGCGCTTCACGTTCGCCGAGATCCGCGAGGCGAGTTCCCGCACGGCGAACTACTTCACCTCCCTCGGCATCAAGCGCGGCGACCGCGTCATGCTCGTTCTGAAGCGCCACTACCAGTTCTGGTTCTCGATGCTCGCGCTCCACAAGATCGGCGCGATCGCGATCCCCGCGACGAACCAACTCGTCCAGCACGACTTCGAATACCGCTTCTCCTCCGCCGGCGTCTCCGCGATCGTCTGCACCGCGGACGGCGGCGTCGCGCGCCAGGTCGAGCTCGCCGAACAGGCCCTCGGCCTCTCGCTCACGAAGGTCATCGCGAACGGCGACCGCGAAGGCTGGCGCTCCTTCGACCGCGAATACAACCTCTTCCGCTCGAGTTTCCGCCGCGCGGCCGACGCCCCCGCGGGCGACGACTGCATGGTCATGTTCTTCACCTCCGGCACGACCGGCTACCCGAAGATCGCGATGCACAGCTACAAATACGCGCTCGGCCACTTCGTGACGGCGCGCTACTGGCACCGCATGGAGCCGGAGGGCCTCCACCTCACGATCTCCGAAACGGGCTGGGGCAAGGCCCTCTGGGGCAAGCTGTACGGCCAGTGGCAGTGCGAGGGCGCCGTGTTCGTCTACGATTTCGACCGCTTCGACGCCTCGAAGATCCTGCCGATGTTCGCGAAATACGGGATCACGACGTTCTGCGCGCCGCCGACGATGTACCGGATGCTGATCAAGCAGGACATCTCGATGTACGATCTCTCCTCGATCCGCCACGCGACGACGGCCGGCGAGGCGCTCAATCCGGAGGTGTTCGTCCGCTTCCGCCAGGCGACCGGCCTCGAGATCGCGGAGGGCTTCGGCCAGACCGAGATGACGCTCGGCATCGGCAACCTCCGCGGCGGCCGCGTCAAGCCCGGCTCGATGGGCCTTCCCGTCCCCGGCTACGGCATCGACCTCGTCGATCCGGACGGCAACACGGTCCCCGACGGCGAGAACGGCGAGATCGTCGTCCGCACGGAGCCGTCGGAGCGGAAGCCCGGCATGTTCCTCGGCTACTACCGCGACGAGGAGAAGACGGCCGCCGCGTGGCACGACGGCCTCTACCACACCGGAGACGTCGCGTGGCGCGACGAGGACGGGTATTACTGGTACGTCGGCCGGACCGACGACGTCATCAAATCGTCCGGCTACCGGATCGGGCCGTTCGAGATCGAAAACGTCATCATGGAGCTGCCGTACGTACTCGAATGCGGCGTCTCCGCGGCGCCCGACGAGGTCCGCGGCCAAATCGTCAAGGCGTCCGTCGTCCTCGTTCCCGGCACGGAGCCGAGCGACGAGCTCGCGAAGGCGATCCAGTCCTACGTCAAGGCCCACACCGCGCCGTACAAATACCCGCGCATCGTCGTCTTCCGCGACGAGCTGCCGAAGACGATCAGCGGCAAGATCATGCGGAACAAGCTGTGACCGCCGGTCTCACTGCAAACAAAAGAGGCTCCCGCGCCGGGGGCCTCTTTTTCGTTCTCTTTTTTGCGGAGCGGCGCCTACTCCTCGCCGCGGAGGCTCGTCTCCATCAGCCGCGAGACGGTCTTCGCGTCGGCGTGTTTGCTGAGGAGATAGTAGAGCTTCGCGACGGCCGCCTCGGTCGTCATGTTCTTTCCGCTGACGGCGCCGACGCGTTTCAACGCGCTCGACGTCTCGTACGCGCCGAGCTGGACGGTGCCCTGGGGGCACTGGGTGCAGACGGTCACGATCGCGCCGTTCCGCGACGCCTTCTCGATGATCGGGAGGAGCGCCGTCGCGCTGCCGGGGATGTTCCCCGCGCCGAACGTCTCGATCACGACGCCCTTCAAGGCCTCGGTCATGATGTTCGCGAAGAGCTCGAACTGGATGCCCGGAAAGACCTTGATGACGCCGATCGGGTTCTTCTCGAGCGTCTGGAGGCGGAACGGCTCCGCCGGCGCCGGCAGAAGAAGCGCCTCGTTGTAGTCGATCGCGATCCCGACCTCCGCGAGCGGCGGACAGTTCGGGCTCTTAAAGGCGATGAAGCCGTCGGCGGAATACTTGATCGCGCGGTTGCCGCGGAGCAGTTCCTCGCCGAAGCAGATGCAGACCTCGTTCACGCGGCCGCTCCCCGCGATGAGGAGCGAGGTGATCAGGTTGTCCTTCCCGTCGCTCCGGATCTCGCAGAGCGGGATCTGGGAGCCCGTGAGGATGACCGGCTTTCCGAGGTTTTCGAACATGAACGACAGAGCCGACGCCGTGTAGGCCATCGTGTCCGTTCCGTGGAGGATGACGAAGCCGTCGTACGCGTCATAGTTCTCCGCCACGATCTCGCCGAGCCGGTTCCATTCGTCGACGGTCATGTTCGACGAGTCGAGGAGCGGATCCGTGTTCACCATCTCCCACGCGGGCATCTTCGGGTTGCGCAGCTCCGGCATCTCCGCGAGCGCGGCGCGGAACCGCCCGAGATCCGGCTTCAGTCCCTCCGCCGTCTCCGTCATCGAGATCGTGCCGCCGGTGTTGATGATCAGTACCTTTGCCATAAGGGGTTCAGTCTCCTTCGTGTTCGTGGTTCAGAGTCGTGAGGATCCGCGACGTCAGGCCCCAGATCCCGTGGTTTTCGTATTCCCAGTAAAACGTCGTTCCGCGGCGGTGGAAATCCGGGTAGTTCGCGAGCTGTTTCGCGAGCAGAGGCGGGATCTCCTCCACCGGTACGGTCGCCAGCTCAAAGTAGCGCGGCTCGTGGTCGCGGAACCACGCGAGCGGGATCAGGAACGTCCCGTCGACCTCGAAATCGTCGAGGCGACGTTCGTGGAGCGCGCCCTTGCGGACCTTCGCGACGACGGGGGTGATGACGCGCCCGTCCGACATGCCGTGGGGTTTGAGCCGCCGGATGACCGTGAAGTTCCCGCGCGGGATGCCGAGTTCCTCCTCGGCCTCGCGGACCGCCGTCTCCTCCGGCTCCTCGCCCTCCTCCATCCTTCCGCCCGGGAAGCAGATCTCGTTCGGCGGGCGAACGTACGGCGAACGCACCTCGAACAGGTACGCCGGCCCGTCCTTCGTCTCGACGATCGGGACAAGCACCGCGAATTCGTTCCGCTTCTTCCGGTTCGCGCTCGGGTACACGGTGAGCATCCGGTTCCGCGCCTCCTCGTACGAGGGCATCGCGGGGATCGCGCCGCGCCTTTCGACGCAGAGGCTCGCTGCCGCGTTCGCGAATCGCGCGAACAGAGCGGCCTTGCCGAGCGGGATCTCCTCCGGCTTCAGCCCCGACTCGAGCACGCAGTGGAGGAACATGCCCCAGAAGGAATCGCCCGCGCCGGTCGTGTCGACGGCGTCCGTCCGGAAGCCCGGCACGGTCCGGGTACCCTCCTTCGTCGCGACGAGCGCGCCGTCCGCGCCGAGCGTGACCGCGACGACGGAAACGCCCCGGCGGACGAGTTCCGCCGCGGCCTTCGCGGGGTCCTGTTCG
>JAEEUO010000030.1 GCA_016286935.1 Bacillota bacterium
GAGGCGCTCGGTGTTCGTGACGAAGAAGTCGTCGCCGACGATCTGGATCTTGCCGCCGAGGCGTTCGGTCATCTTCTTCCAGCCGTCCCAGTCTTCTTCATCGAGCGGATCCTCGATCGAGATGATCGGGAACTTGTCAACGAGCTTCTCCCAGTGGGCGATGAGTTCGTCGGTCGTGTAGTCCTTGCCGGATTTCGGCTGATGATAGAAGCCTTTGCCCTTCGGGCTCTTCCATTCGGACGCCGCGACGTCCATCGCGAGGCGGAAGTCCTTGCCGGGCTTGTAGCCGGCCGCTTCGATCGCCTTGACGATGTGTTCGAGCGTCTCTTCGTCGCCCGAGAAGTTCGGCGCGAAGCCGCCTTCATCGCCGACGGACGTCGACTGGCCTTCCGCCTTCAGGATCTTCTGGAGGGCGTGGAAGACTTCGGTGCACCAGCGGAGGCCTTCCGAGAAGGAGGGCGCGCCGACGGGCATGATCATGAATTCCTGGGTGTCGATCGGGGCCGAGGAATGGGCGCCGCCGTTGAGGATGTTCATCATCGGGACGGGCAGACGGTTCGCGTTCACGCCGCCGAGGAAGCGGTAGAGCGGGAGGCCGAGCGACGTCGCGGCCGCTCTCGCGGAGGCGATGGAGACGGCGAGGATCGCGTTCGCGCCGAGTTTGGATTTGTCTTTCGTGCCGTCCGCCTTGAACATGGCGGCGTCGACCGCGTACGTATCGGCAGCGTCGAGTCCGACGACCGCCTTCGCGATCACGGTGTTGATGTTCTTGACGGCCTTCGATACGCCCTTTCCGCCGAATCTGGACTTGTCGCCGTCGCGGAGCTCAAGCGCTTCGAATTCGCCCGTGGAGGCGCCGCTCGGCACCGCGCCGAGAGCGACGGTTCCGTCCGCGAGCACGATCTCGGCTTCCACGGTCGGGTTGCCGCGGGAATCGATGATCTGGCGGCCGTGTACCTGTTCGATCAGAGTCTTTTTCATTGTTCTATCCTCCTGTATAAAGAGCGCACCGTAAGATGCGCTCTTTCGTTTCGTATCGTGGTTCGGGCTTATTTTCCGGCCATCTGCTTGGCGACTTCTTCCGCGAAGTTTTCGACCTTCTTTTCGATGCCTTCGCCGACTTCGTAGCGGACCATGTCGACGACCTTGATCGCCTTGCCGAGTTCCTTGGCCTTCGCGTTGATGTACTGCTCGACGGTCATTTCGTTGTCCTTGACGAATTTCTGATTGACGAGGCAGACTTCCTGGAGTTCCTTCTTCAGGCGGCCGACGACCATCTTTTCGACGATGGCCTGGGGCTTGCCTTCGTTGAGAGCCTGCTGGATGAGGATCTCCTTCTCGGAGGCGATGTATTCCGGATCGACGGCGGACTGGTCGATGAACTTCGGGCTCATCGAGCAGACCTGCATGCAGACGTCCTTGCCCATCGCTTCGATCTCGTCGAGGGAGGCTTCCGTCTCGAAGCCGCAGATGACGCCGATGAGGCCGCCGTTGTGGATGTAGCCGACGTATTCGGTGCCGGGACGGTCGAATTTCACGAAGCGGCGGATCGACATGTTTTCGCCGATCTTGGAGATCTTCGCGGTGAGCGTCTCGCCGACGGTGCCTTCCGCGTCATACGGGAGCGCCTTGAGAGCTTCGACGTCGGCGGCGTTGTTCGCGCGCGCGATGTCGGCAAGCTTCTGGACGAATTCGATGAACTCGGGGTTCTTCGCGACGAAGTCGGTCTCGGAGTTGACTTCGATGATCGAAGCGGCTTTTCCGTCTTCGGCAAACGAGAGTTTGACGAGGCCCTGAGAAGCGATGCGGCCGGCCTTCTTCGCGGCCTTCGCGAGTCCTTTTTCGCGGAGCAGATCGATCGCCTTGTCCATATCGCCGTCGGTTTCGACGAGAACGTTCTTGCAGTCCATCATTCCGGCGCCGGTGCGTTCACGGAGTTCCTTTACCATTGCGGCAGTAACAGCCATTGTTCTTTCCTCCTATATTTCAACCTGAAGTTATTTCTCAGCGGCTTCCTTCGCGTCCTGAGCGGCGGCTTCGGCTTCCTTCGCGGCAGCTTCGCCGGCGTCCATGGATTCGCCCTGTTTGCCTTCGATCACGGCGTCCGCCATGCGGCCGACGATGAGCTTCACAGCGCGGATCGCGTCGTCGTTCGCGGGGATGACGTAGTCGACGTCGTCCGGATCGCAGTTCGTGTCGACGATGCCGACGGTCGGGATGCCGAGGATGCGGGCTTCCTTGACCGCGATCTTTTCCTTCTTCGGGTCGACGACGAAGATCGCGCCGGGCATACCCTTCATGTTCTTCATGCCGCCGAGGTACTTTTCGAGTTTGTCGGCTTCGGCCTGGAGCTTGGAGACTTCCTTCTTCGAGAGCTTCTGGAAGGTTCCGTCTTCCGCCATCATGTTGATGTCGGCGAGTCTCTTGATGCGGGTGGAGATCGTCTTGTAGTTGGTCAGCATGCCGCCGAGCCAGCGTTCGTTGACGTAGAACATGCCGCAGCGGGCCGCTTCATCGGCGACGGCAGCCTGGGCCTGTTTCTTCGTGCCGACGAAGAGGACGGGCTTTCCGGAAGCGGCGACTTTCTGCATGAAGTCGTACGCTTCGTCGATCTTCTTCACGGTTTTCTGAAGGTCGATGATGTAGATTCCGTTGCGCTCGGTGAAGATGTACGGAGCCATCTTCGGGTTCCAACGACGGGTCTGGTGGCCGAAGTGGACGCCCGCTTCGAGCAGCTGTTTCATAGAGATGACTGACATTGGTTTTTTCCTCCTGGTTTTAACCATCCACTCCCGGGCTTCTGAGGGGCTAAACCGCACGACGCGGCACCGGTCCTCGCCCTTTGGGGGTGTGCATTATGAATCACGCGGCAAAAGGCCACGCTCGAATAGTGTACTATACGATATTGAGAGTTGCAACTGTTTTTTGAAGAGTTTTGAACGTTTTTCAGAACCTTTTGTCCTGGGTGTAGACAAAGTCCTTACAGTGTTGCGTGATCGCATTCGCGGCCTGCTCATAGATCTCCCGGTAACTCGTTCCGGCCTCCCACGGATCGGACGCATCGGGGTGGTACGAATACCGCGGTTTGACGGAGCCGTACGAAGAGAGTTTCTTCATGAAGCAATATGGGAATCGCGCGCCTTCCTTGAATCCTTCGTAGGTGTCCCTCGAAAACTCGGCGAACGTGATGACCGTTTCGACGAGCATCCGGTAGGCGACGACGAGGGACTGGCAGGCTTTGGTCTTACAGGCCTTTTCGGCCGCCGGGATCTCGCCGGTCAGGACCTTGTTGGCGCGGTCGATTACGTTATTCGCCTCGTCCCTTATGTCGGACATCCAGGCGATCGCACTGGTGTACCGGTCGAGCCCGCCCATATTGGCATACGTGGTCGGATACACGCCGAAAACGCCCTTGCCGCGGTGGACGATATGTACGTTTGCGGGGTTCTTCTTGAAATTGTCCAGATAGTCCTTCAGCCGTTCTTCGTAATAGTAGAACGCCAGTTTTTCCGGCGGCATCTTGTCCTTGTTCGCCTCATAGTACATCGCGCAGCGTTCGGCGTTCCGTTCCATGGCGGCCCAGTCCTGGTTGATCTGGTCGGAGAAGAGCTTGAGGCCTTCATTGATATCGTCGTACGTTTGCTGAGAGGCGCCTGATTTTTCGAGGTTATCCTTGAGCCGCTGGAGCTTGAAGCCATTCTTGAGCGGCAGATATCCCAGAATCTCCCAGAGGCGGCCGGTGGTATCGAGGAGCGCGCCGGCGTCCTTGTAGTACTCCTGGACGATGCGGAACCGGTCCTGTTTCTCCTTGGAGAGGTTGTTGAACCAGATCATCCACTGGGGGCCCGTCGTGTTTTTGAACGTTTCGCGGTTCGTGATGTAGAATTGGTCGATCCAGCTCTCGGCGCTGAGGTCCTTCGTCCGGAGCGCTTTGATCAGCTCGGCCACCTTCTCATAGTTGTTGTCGAGAACGACCCGATCGAGTTCCCTGGACAACGTGGTGACGCGCGTGATCAGGCCGTTGATCTCGGAGAGGATCGCGTTTTCGTCGAGATTCTCCCAAAGATCGGCCTGGCGGGCTTCCTCCTGGGCGATCAGTTCGGTATCGTCTTCCGTAAAGTCGTAGCCGTTTTCGTTATCGTCCTGCGTAAAATCGTATCCGTTTCCCATGGTTTTCCTCCGCCTTCCTTAGAATCTCTGTTCGTAATCACGAATATACCACCGCCCGCCGTTCGTCCGGATGAGGTTCCGGCGGTTCGGGCTGCCGAGCTGTTTGCCGTTCTTGTCGTAGGCGATCGTCTCGACGGAGGCGTACTCGACCTTGTCGCCGTAGCGCTCCGCGATCTTCTTCTGTTCGTCCGCGGACAGGAAGAAGGAATCGAGGCCGGTCGAGTCGCTGTAGCCCTGGACGACCGTGATCTGGGTCGCGTCGGGCTGGACCACGGCGTGGACGTACTCGCCGTGGAAACGCTCCTGGTGGAGATCCCAGTAGTACAGGAGCAGCGATTCCTGGATCGGGTTCTGGCGCCGTTCGGGCTGGACGCAATCGAGATAGAGGTCGTAGTTCTTTTCCTTGATCGCCTGGCGGAAGATCTCGACAAGGCGTTCGGGGGTGACGTCCTCCGGTACGGATTTCTCCGTGAACCAGCTTTCCTTGATGGCCTTGACGTCCTCTTCGCCGACGAATTTCCCGCTCGTCTCGTTCTCTTCGTCATAGACGCCGAGGACGTGGCCGGGGACGTAGAGCGCGACCGGCTCGACGATCGGCGCGTAGACCGGGGCGCCGGCTTTCTGTTCGCCCGCTTCGGGGACTTCCATCGTGATGTCGATGATCTTTCCGAGCACGGTCCAGCATTCCACGTCCTTCATCGTGGTGTCGACCTGGCGGCGGTATCTCTTGACCGCTTCGTACGGCCCGAGCCATTTCCGCGTGTCGATCTTCACGAAATACATGCCGGTCGAACGCTTGCCGACGGAGATGAACTCGCCGGAAACGCCCATGAACTGGTTCATCGGGTAGCGGACCTCGTCGAGGATCACGTATTTCCCGGTGTATTCCTCCGGATCGACGGCCGTGACGTCCGGCGCGGGGAAGGCCTTTTCGAGCGTCTGGTCCGCGTACTGGGCGGTCAGGGCCTTCCAGCCGTCCTCGCTCTTCTGGGCGTAGATCGCCTTGATGTTCTCTTCGTTCTTCAGATACGCGAGCATCTCCTCGGTGATCGTCGAGGAGCCGCCGGTCGAGCCGATGACGCAGGCCTTCGCGCGGTCGAAGAGGTCCTTCACGCGCTGGTCGTTCGGCGCAAATTCCACAAGGATCTTCACGCGTCCGAGGGCGTCCTCCTTCGAGCGGAAGTTTCCGGAGGCGCCGTTCGCGCGCTTCACCTCCGCCTCGAACTCCTTCAGGTAGAACTCCGCCTGCTGGATGCGCATCGTGAGGTTGGTTTCGTTTACCGAGAATGAGGTTTTGTCGACCATTGGGGTATTCCTTTCTTCGAAAACGACGTAACAGTTTAATATATCATAACAGAATTATCGAACGGACTCAATTCGCGTGAGCAGATTTCGGACGACTTCGGAGGCGATCAGAAGGCCCGCCGACGCGGGGACGAAGATGGCCGATCCGACGGGTCCCGGACCGGTGCGGACGGGCAATTCCTCGGAGAAGACGCATTTCGCGTGAGCGATCCCGCGCTTGCGGAGCTCGACGCGGACGGCCTTCGCGAGCGGGCAGTTGTGGGTCTTCGAAATATCCGCAACGCGCAGCTCCGACGGGTCGAGGCGGTTGCCCGTGCCCATCGACATGATGAACGGGATCCCCTCCCCCGTACAGGCGTCCGCGATCGCGACCTTCGCGGGGACGTCGTCGATCGCGTCGACGACGTAATCCCACTCGTACTCGGCCGGTCCCGGGCCGTCCGGAACCACGAGGCCGAACGTCGCGAGATTACCGGGCGTCACCTTTTCCGCAAAGCAAACGACCCGGGTATCCGGGTCGATCTCGCGCACCCGCTCCGCAAAAACGTCGGTCTTCCGCCTTCCGACGGTCGACTCCAGCGCGAGGAGCTGGCGGTTGATATTGGATTCGCTGACGGTATCGAAATCGCAGATGCCGATCGTGCCGACGCCCGTGCGGGCAAGCGCTTCGAGGACATAGCCGCCCACGCCGCCGGCTCCGAACACGAGCACGCGGCTCTTGCGCAGCGTTTCAAGCCCTTCGTCGCCGATCAGCCGGCGCGTCCGTTCCGCGCGGTCTTCCATCCTAGAGTTCTTCCGGTTCAACGGCTTCCGCTTCGAAATCCTCTACGGGAGCGCTCTGGTAGGTGATCAGGTCGTCGGCGATCTCGTGGGAGGCGATCGAGACGGGTTTCTGCTGGTCGTCTTCGATCAGCGCGGGCTTTCCGTCGATCAGATCGCGCGCTCTCTTCGCGGCGAGGATCACAAGGGTATAGCGGCTGTCTGCCTTATCGCGCACATCTTCGATGCGGGGATCGATCATCATAATGCTTTTTCCTCCTCTTCAAACCGTTCGATCAGGTCCGTCATCGGACCGCGAACGCTGCATTTTTCGGCGTCCATGATCGCCTTCGCGTCGCGCACGGCGATCGCCAGATCGTCGTTGACGACGTAATAATCGTATTTCGGGATCTCGCGGACCTCGCGGGCCACGATCGACATCCGCTCGCGGATCTTTTCCTGCGTCTCCGTCCCGCGCTTCTCCAGGCGGCTCTTGAGGACCGCGAGGCTCGGCGGGATGATGAAGATCAGGATCGCTTCGGGATAGATCTCGCGGACCTGGGCGGCGCCCTTCACGTCGATCTCCAGAACGACGTCGCGGCCCTTCGCGAGCTGGGCCTCCATCTTCCGCTTCGGCGTGCCGTAGTAGTTACCGTACGTCTCGGCGTATTCGAGCAGGCCGCCTTCGCGGATCTCGCGCTCGAATTCCTCACGGGTGACGAAGAAGTACTCGACGCCGTCCTGTTCGGTCCCGCGCGGGGCGCGCGTCGTCATCGAGATCGACAGATAGAAATCCGTCAGCTTCGCCAGTTCCCGGCAGATCGTTCCCTTGCCGGCTCCGGACGGGCCGGAGATCACGTACAGTTTTCCGCTCATTGGTTTGCCTTTCGTTTCGGGGTTGCGGCTTGCGGACATATAGTTTACCACTTCCGCGCGGAATTTGCAATCAGAGTTCGCGCCGTCCCTCCATCGCCTTCGAGAGCGTCACCTCGTCCGCGTATTCGAGATCGCCGCCGACGGGGATGCCGTGGGCGATGCGGGTGACCTTGATCCCGGCGGGCTTGAGGAGCCGCGCGATGTACATCGCGGTCGCCTCGCCTTCGATGTTCGGGTTCGTCGCGAGGATGACCTCCTTGACGTCGTTTTGCTGAAGGCGGACGATCAGGCTCTTGAGGTTGATGTCCTCGGGGCCGATGCCGTCCATCGGGGAGATCACGCCGTGGAGGACGTGGTAGCGCCCTTTGAATTCGCGGATGCGCTCCATCGCGGCGACGTCGCGCGGCGTCTCGACGACGCAGATGACCGAATCGTCGCGGGACGAATCGCGGCAGAGCGGGCACGGATCGACGTCGGTCAGGTTTCCGCAGACCGAGCAGTATTTCATCGTCCGTTTCGCGTCTGTAATGGCGTCGGCGAGCTTCGCCGCGCTCTCCTCATCCATCGAGAGGATGTGGAACGCGAGGCGCTGGGCCGTCTTTCCGCCGATCCCGGGAAGGCGGGACAGCTGGGCGATCAGGTTGGCAAGCGGTTTCGCGTATTGTGCCATGACGCGCTAGAACCCCATGCCGGGGATCGAAAGGCCGCTCGTGAATTTGCTCATCTCGGTGTTCGAGAGCTCGTCGATCTGGCGGAGCGCTTCGTTCGCGGCCGTCAGGATCAGGTCCTGGACCATCTCCGGATCGTCCGGATCGAGGACCTCGGGCTTGATCTCGACCTTCGTGAGCTGGTGTTTGCCGTTGACGGTCACCGAGACGGCGCCGCCGCCGCTCGAGGCGGTGATCTCCTTCTCGTTCAGTTCGGCCTGGGCTTCCTCCATCTCGGCCTGCATCTGCTGGAGACGCGCGAGCTGGGCCTGCATGTTTCCGGCCTTGTTACCGCCGCCGGCGGGCTTTCTCTTGCCGGCTTTCATTCCTTTTCCCATGGGTGTTCCTTTCTCTATTCGATCTCGACCGAGAGGCCGAGAGACGTTCCGATCTCGCGCGCGATTTCCTCCGCGCTCTTTTTCGAGGATCCGTCGTCCTTCTTCGTTTCGACCGCGAGCCGGAGCGGTCTCCCCGCGCACGACGCGAGGATCGATTCCAGTTCGCCGCGGTACGTATCGACCATAAACGAGGCGGACGGTCCGATCGTCCGGACCGAAAGCGCGTTCGCGGTAAGCTCAGCCGCTTCCGACACGGACGCGAGCGACGCGAGGCTTGCGTGTTCCTTCGCGGCGCGCGACGTAACGGCCGCCCAGAGCGCGGCCGGATCTTCGCCGGAAGGCGCCGCGGGGGCCGTTTCGTTCACGGTTTCGGAGAGCGGTTCTTTCGCCGTCCCGGGAGCCGGTTCAGGGTCCGCGGCAGGACGCGGCGCGGCGGGCGCGGGCTTCGTTTCCGCGGCGGAATCAGCTTCGACGCGGACGGGGCGCGCCGTCCGGACGGGCGCCGGTTCCTCTCCGACGGAGAGCTTGACGAGGGCCAGTTCGAGAAGCACGCGCGGCTTCGTCGACCACTTCGCCTCGGCGGACGCCTTCGAGAGTTCCATGATGCCGTCGCGGATCTCGGCGAGCGACAGCGACGCGGCCTGGGCCTTCAGCCGTTCCGTGTTCTCGCCGGAGAGGTTCAGGATATCCTCCGGCCGGTCGACGTACTTCGCGATCAGAAGGTCGCGGTAGTGTTCCATCCA
>JAEEUO010000031.1 GCA_016286935.1 Bacillota bacterium
CGCTGCGTTCCTCCCCGGAGAGCAGATCGCATTTATTGTAGACGACGACAGAATCCGTTTTTCCCGCGCCGATCTCGTCCAGAACGGTCCGCGTCACGTCCATCTGGAATTGGTGCTCCGCGAACGAGGCGTCGACGACGTGGATCAGAAGGTCCGCCGTGGTGACCTCCTCGAGCGTCGCCTTAAACGCCTCGACGAGGGAATGGGGAAGCTTGCTGACGAAGCCGACCGTGTCGACAAGGATGAATTCGTGGCCGTTCTCGAGGCGGATCTTCCGCTGGAACGTGTCGAGCGTCGCGAAGAGCATGTTCTTTTCGAAGACGCTCTTTTCCTCTTTTTCCGCGTCGGACAGGAACCGGTTCATGATCGCCGATTTGCCCGAGTTCGTATAGCCGACGAGCGCCGCGCACGGGATGCCGGCCTTTTCGCGGCGCGCGCGCTGGGTCCGGCGGTTCGCCTTGACCTCCGCGAGTTCCGAGCGGATCTCGTCCATGCGGTGTTCGATGTGGCGGCGGTCCGTTTCGAGTTTCGTTTCGCCGGGGCCGCGCGTGCCGATGCCGCCGCCGAGGCGCGAGAGCGAACGGCCGAAGCCGGTCAGGCGCGGGAGGCGGTAACGGAGCTGGGCGAGCTCGACCTGGAGCTTGCCCTCACGGGAGGACGCGCGCGACGCGAAGATATCGAGGATCAGGATCGTCCGGTCGATGACCTTCGTGTCGAGCTGGTCCTCGAGGTTGCGGAGCTGCATCCCCGACAGTTCGTTGTCGAAGATGACGAGCGTCGCCTCGGTCGTACGGCAAAACTCCGCGAGTTCCTCCACCTTTCCGGTCCCGATGTACGTCGCGGTATTGGGTTTATCGAGATTCTGGGCCATCCGGCCGATCACGCGGACGCCGTCCGCCTCCGCGAGCCCTTCGAGCTCGTCGAGGCTCCGGTCGGTCTTCGCCTCGTTCCCCTCCGTGTCGAGGGCGACGAGGATCGCGGTCTGTTCGCGTTCGGCGACGACCTCGTTCCGGTCGTTAAATTGAATCATGCAGTTCTCCGAGCAGATACTTGTTGAGGATCCGGATGTGGGTCCCCTTCATGCCGAGGGAGCGCGTCTCGATCACGCCGGCCGATTCGAGTTTCCGGAGCGCGTTGACGATCACGGAGCGGGTGATGCCGGAGCGGTCCGCGACCTTGCTCGCGACGAGCAGGCCGTCCGTCCCGTCGAGTTCGCGGAAGATCTCCGAGACGGCGCGGTTTTCGGAATACGACAGCGTTTCGATCGCCATCCGGACGTTCTCCCGCGCGCGCTTTTCCTGTTCCTCCTCGAGGAGGTTGCGGCGGCGGATCTCCAGGCCGATCACGGTCGCGCCGTACTCCGCGAGCACGAGGTCCTCGTCGGAGTATTCGGGCGAATACCGCACGAGAAGGATCGTTCCGAGACGGCGGCTCTCGTTGACGATCGGGACGATCGTGTGCATCTTTCCGCTCGTCGCCTGGTCGTACTTGAACAGTTTGCGCGCGACGTCGTCGGTGATGTTCGCCTCGGTCTCGGTGACGGTCAGAAGCGCTTCGTTGTATTCGTTCGGGAAGAGTTCGCCGCCGCTCACGTTATCCGCGATCGTGACCGGGCGGTCTTCCGGCTTCTGGTAGTGGACGCCGAGGATCTTCCCGCGGCGGTTTAACAGATAGACGTTGGAATTCGTCACCTCGCTCAGGATCTGGGCAAGATCGTTGAAGGAAAACAGACCGGAAGAGCTTTCCTGAAGGACCCAGTTGAGTCTTCTCACCTTTTCGAGTATCGTCATGGCCATATCTTACCTCCGTTCGAACGGACAGCGCAGGGTGTGAGCAGCGAATGCGGCTCGTGATAAGTGTATTATATAACAAATTGTTTTACACAACAAGAACAATTCGTAAAATTGTGTAATATTATGAAAACGATCTGCATTTCCGGCAAAATAAGACGGAGGCTCCGCAGAGCCCCCGTCCGGGTTTCCGTATTTATTTCTTGAAGTCACACTCCGGATTCGAGCAGACGCGCTTCGCGCCGCGTCCGCCGCGTTCGACGAGCAGCGAGCCGCACTTCGGGCACTTCTCGTTTACCGGCTTGTACCAGTAGACCTGTTTGCATTCCGGCCAGCCGGAGCACCCGTAGAACGTCTTGCCCTTCTTCGAGCGCTTCGCGACGATCTCCTTTCCGCAGACCGGGCAAAGGACGCCGGTCTTTTTCTCGATCCGCTTCGTGTTTCGGCCCTCCGGATAGCCCGAGCAGGCGATGAAGTCGCCGAACCGTCCGTGGCGGATGACCATCGGGCGGCCGCAGACGTCGCAGAGCATATCGGTCCCGTCCTCGTTCTTCGCGAATTCGGGCGCGAGCTCGACGCGGCCCGCCTCGGCCGTCGCGGCCTTGACTTCCGGTTCGAACACGCGGTAGAAGTCGCGCACGACGTCCTTCCACGGGATCGCCTTACCCGTCTCGTCGGCGCCGTTCTCGATCGCGTCGAGGCGGTCTTCCATCTGGGCCGTAAAGGCGGTATCGACGATGCGGGATTTTTGGAAGTGCTCCTCGATCAGCGCGGTGACGGCAAAACCGAGTTCGGTCGGCTTCAGCGTCTTCTTTTCACGCGTGACGTACGTGCGGTCGAGCAGAGTCGTGATGATCGTCGCGTACGTCGACGGGCGGCCGATGCCCTTCTCCTCGAGCTCGCGGACGAGCGCGGCCTCTGTGAAGCGGGACGGCGGTTCGGTGAAGCGCTGCTCGCTCTTCACGTCGGACAGTTTGAGCGTTTCGCCGGGGGTAAGGACGGGGATCGCCTTCTCCTCATCCTCTTCGGACTTGACGGAGTAGACCTTAAGGAATCCGTCGAACAGGAGGTGCGAGCCCTTCGCCTTCAGGCCGTAGACGACGAAATCGATCGAAGCCGTTCCGTCGTTGTAGACGGCCGCCTTCATCTGGCTCGCCATAAAGCGGCTCCAGATCAGCGTGTAGAGTTTCACGGAATCACGGTCGGTCGTCCGGAGATCCTCGGGACGGAGTCCGGGCGTCGCGGGCCGGATCGCTTCGTGGGCATCCTGGACGCCGGATTTCCGGTTCGCGTAGACGTTGTTTCCCTGGTAATCGGCGCCGTACGTTTCGCCGATGAACGCGAGCGCGGCGCGCTTTGCCTCGTCCGAGACGCGAAGCGAGTCGGTGCGCATGTAGGTGATCAGACCGCTCTCGTAAAGGTGCTGGGCGACGTTCATCGTCCGCTTCGTCGTAAAGCCGAGGCGGATCGAAGCGTCCTGCTGGAGCGAGGAGGTGTTGTAGGGCGGGAACGGCTTCTTCAGGCGTTCCTTCTCCTCGTACGAGCGGACCGTATAAGCGCCCGCCTTCAGCGCCTCGACGACGGCGGCGGCTTCTTCGCCGTTCGTGACGGTGTATTTCTTTCCGTTCTTCTCCGCGAGCCGGGCAGCGAACTTCGAACGGCCCTTCTCGAGGATGGACTGGATCGTCCAGTATTCCTCGGGGACGAACGCGTTGATCTTTTCCTCGCGCTCGCAGAGGATCTTCAGAGCGGCGGACTGGACGCGGCCGGCGGAGAGGCCCCTGCGGACCTTCTTCCAGAGGATCGGGCTGATCTCGTAGCCGACGAGGCGGTCGAGAACGCGGCGCGCCTGCTGGGCGTCGACGAGGTTCCGGTCGATCGGGCGCGGGTTCTTGAGCGCGGCCTGGACGGTCCCTTTTGTGATCTCGTTGAATTCCACGCGGTTCGCGTCGGAAGGATCGAGGCCGAGGAGCGTCGCGAGGTGCCAGGAGATCGCTTCGCCTTCGCGGTCGGGGTCCGTCGCGAGAAAGATCTTCGAGGCGTCCTTCGCGGCGTCGCGGAGCGCCTTGATGTCGTCGGCCTTTCCGCGGATGTTGATGTACTGGGGCTCGAAATCGTTGGCGATATCGATGCCGATCCGGCTCTTCGGAAGGTCGCGGACATGGCCCTTCGAGGCGATGACGCGGTACTTCGAGCCGAGGTATTTTTCGATCGTCTTCGCCTTCGACGGCGACTCGACGATGACGAGGTTTTTCTTGGTGTCTGCCATACGTTTCTCCGAAATCCTTTATAGATGTAGAAACCGTTTGCCGGTAACGCGTATGATTATACGGTCGGCCTTTCCGTTTGGCAAGTCTTTTTTCAATTCCCTTCCCGCGGCGCTCTCTCCGGTCACGCCGTCAGGAACACGCGGCCGTAGTCGGAGCAGACGACGCCGCGGATCTCCATGTACGTCAGAACGGCCGCGAGATCGCCCGGATTCATCGCCGTTTTCACCGCGAGCGCGTCGACGGTCAACTCGCCCTCCTCCCGCAGGATCTTATAGATCCGCGCCTCGTCGCGGTTCAGCTTCACGGTCAGCCGCTTCTCCTTCACCGCGTCGCGCGCCTCAAGCCCGACGAGGTCGAGGATATCGTCGAACGACGTCAGGATCATCGCGCCGTCGCGGATGAGTTTGTTGCAGCCGTAGCTGAAGACCTGGTTGAGATTGCCCGGGACGGCGAGGACCTCGCGGCCCTGCTGGACGGCGTGGTCGGCAGTGATCAGGGAGCCGCTCTTCAGCGCCGCCTCGACGACGATGACGCCGCCCGAGAGGCCGGAAATGATCCGGTTTCGGGCCGGGAAGGTCATGGGGAGCGGATGGGTCCCGGGCTCAAGTTCGCTGATCACAGCACCCTTCTCCGGGATCCGTTCGTAGAGTTTCCGGTTCGATTCCGGATAGCAGACGTCGACGCCCGAGCCGAGCACGGCGATCGTCCTTCCGCCGCCGTCGAGCGCGCCGCGGTGGGCTTCGGCGTCGATCCCGGAGGCCATGCCGGAGACGACTGTGATCCCGTAGGACGCGGCGCGCTTTCCGAGTTCATACGCGCACCACGCGCCGTACGGGCTCGCCTTCCGCGTCCCGACGATCGCGACGCACGCCGTCTTCAGGACGGCCGGGTCGCCCGCGACGTACAGGACGGCCGGAGGCTTCGGTATCGAGGCGAGGGCGGTCGGATACGCCGCGTCGCCGTTTCGGATCGTAACGTATTTCAGCATCGTTCTTCTCATTCGGTGCGGTAGCGGATCGCCTCGGCGATGTGGCGCGCGTCGATCGCGTCGACGTTTTCGAGATCGGCGACGGTCCGGGCGACCTTGAGGATCTTCCCGTACGCGCGCGCCGAAAGACGGAGGCGCGAAAACGCGTTCTCGAGCAGCGCCTCGCCCTCCGCCGTCGGACGGCAGAACTGTTTGATCTCGCGGGCGGTGAGCTCCGCGTTCCGCTTCGTCCGCCTTCCCGCGTAGCGCGCGTTCTGGATCTCCACGGCGCGGAGGACGGATTTTCGCATCTCTTCAGAGGAGCGCGGTCCCGCGTCGCCGCTCGCGGACAGATCGGCGTACTTCACGCGGCCGACGTGGATCCGGAGATCGATCCGGTCCATGATCGGCCCGGAAAGGCGCGCGCGGTAGCGGCGGATCTCGCCGGGAGAACACGTACAGGCGATCTCGGGATCGCCGAAATAGCCGCACGGGCAGGGATTGCACGCCGCGGCGAGCAGGAAATCGGACGGATACGCGACCGTATCGGTCAGGCGCGTCAGAACGATCCGCTTCGATTCGAGCGGCTCGCGCAGCGCCTCGAGGACGTGGCGGTCGTATTCCGGGAACTCGTCGAGGAAGAGGACGCCTTTGTGGGCGAGGGAGATCTCGCCGGGACGCGGCGAGACGCCTCCGCCGATCAGGGCTGTGATCGGGACGGTGTGGTGGGGTTCGCGGAACGGCCGCGCGCGGACGTAGCCGCCCGTCCCCTTCAGTTCCCCCGCGACGGAGTAGAGCATCGTCACCTCGAGGCGCTCGTCGGGCGTCATCGGCGGCAGGATCCCCGGCAGGCAGCGGACCATCATCGTCTTCCCCGATCCGGGCGTACCGGAGAGGAGGATCGCGTGGTTTCCCGCGGCGGCGACCTCGAAGGCGCGCTTCGCCGCTTCCTGGCCGCGCACGTCCGCGAAATCGGAAAGAGCGGCATCCGCTTCGACAGGCGCCGTTTCGAGCCGCGCCCCTTCCGGTACGACGCCGTTTTTCAGGTCCTCCGCGAGTTCGGCGAGCGAACGGACGGGATAGACCGCGATGTCCTCAAGAAGAGAGACCTCCTCCGCGTTCCCCTCCGGCAGATAGATCCGGCGGATCCCCTTTTTCCGGAGGCCGGCCGCGAGCGCGAGCGCGCCGCGGATCGGATAGATCTTCCCGTCGAGCGAGAGCTCGCCGAGGAACGCGCATCCCTTCAGCATCGCGGCCGGGATCTTCCCGTCGGCGGCTAATATCCCGAGCGCGATCGGAAGGTCGAACTGGGTCCCCTCCTTCCGCTGGTTCGCGGGCGAGAGGTTCACGGTGATCTTCTTTTCGGGGAACGAATAGCCCGAATTCGCGATCGCGCGGTGGATCCGCTCCCCCGCCTCGCGGATCGACGTCGAGGGAAGGCCGGTGAGCAGAAACGCGGGGAGGCCCGCGGAGAGGTCCGTTTCGACGCGCACCGGGATCCCTTCGATCCCCTTCAGCGTCGCGGAGATGATCTTTGCGTACATTGATTTTTCAACCTTTCAGGGTCGTTTTCGCATTTTTGTTTAATCGGGCCGTTTTGGTTTTTCTTTACGAAAAAGCGTTGCGGGTGTGGCGGAGATACGTCCGGCCGTCCAGAAAGAGGATCTCGATCACGTCGTACCGGCACGGCACGTTCTCCAGCCCGAAGCGTTTCGCGTAGAGGCGGGCGGCTTTGAGGAGGTGGCGCTGTTTTTCCGCCGTCACCGCGAGCGAGGGAACGCCGTACGAAAGGTTGTTCCGCGCCTTCACCTCGACGAAGACGACCGTCGGAAGCGCCCTTCCGTCTTCCGCGTCATCCGGCTCCTTTACAGCCACGATGTCGATCTCGCCGCTCCGGCAGCGGAAGTTCCGCTCCACGATCCGGTACCCGCACCGTTCCAGGTACCTGGAAGCCGTTTTTTCGCCTCTCTCGCCGACTTTTTGGTTCCTGGCGGGTCTTTTCCCGTCCGGGGCCTTTTCGTGCGTCAAATCGCCTGTTTTTCGGTCTTTCGCCTCTTCTGGTTTCATAGCCGCATTGTACACGATAGAGAATGGCAACGCAAGCATTATTTATCATTGCTCCCATTTATAACCATTTTTGCGCAAAAAGAATACTGCGCCCCGAAGGGCGCAGCCGTTTACGCCGTTACAGGTTCGCGTAGCGGACGAGCAGAAGGATCTCGTGGTTTCCGGTCGCGGTGGCGATGTACATCTTGTTGGAGAACTCGTTCGAGCCGTCGTAGTCGCGCGTGTGGAGCTTGACGTTGATGAAGCCGCGGCGGCTCCGGCGGATCCGCTCCTCGATCGTCCCGGGGTCGACGAACGCCTTGTACGCCTCGCGGTCGCGGGGCGAGACGTCCTTCTCGCAGAAGCAGGAAAGCCGTCTCCCGAGATCGAGCGTCACGTCGATCGGGATCGGGTAGCCATCCTCCGCGAACACCGTAACGAGCTCGTTCTTCCGCGGGCGGAGGATCGTGACGCGCAGGTAGAGGGAATAGATGTTCCGGAGGCGCTGGTCCATCACCTGTTCGTGGCTGATGTCCATCGCGCGTGTGATGTTGGTGATGGAGACGAGGATCGCGTTGCGGTCGGTGCTCTTCGAGATCAGCTTCGCGCGCGCGCTGCAGATGTCGCCGTTGACGTTGAACTCGATGTGCTTGTCGCCCTCTTTGATCGCGCCGTAGAGGAAGTCCTCGACCGCTTTGTGATTGAGGATGCCGAAGTGGACGAGTTTCTGGATCGCGTCGGTCGCGTTCGACGCGCCGAGGCTCTTCAGGTCGTCGACGAACTCCTCGTTCTGGTAGAGGAACTGGAAGGAGCCGTTCCGCTCTTCGATGATCGCGAGAGGGATGCCTCCGCCGTGGGATTCCTTATCCTTCTCCTTGACGTTGAACGGCGACGGGCTCAGCAGGTTCACGCGGTTCACTTCGTGGTAGTACTGGCGGTCCTCCGCGGTCTCGAAGGGGATCCGTCTGTCCTCCAGGAGCCGGATGATCTCGTCGTACGGGAGCGGTCCGGAGAAATAGAATCCCTGCATCCGGTCGCAGCCGATCGAACGGAGAAAGCGGACCTGCTCCTCGGTCTCGACGCCCTCGACGAGCGTGACCATTCCGATGTTCTTCGCCATCGAGATGACCGACGAGAGGATGCGCTTCGAGCGGATGCTCATCGTCGACATGAATTTCATGTCGATCTTGAGCTCGTCGAATTCGTAGTCCTTGAGCGTGTTGAGGGAGGAGTATCCGCTGCCGAAATCGTCCATCCAGACCTGGTAGCCGGCCGCGCGGAAATCGGCGATCGTCTTCGCCATCAGCTGCTCGTCGTCCGAGAACGCGCTCTCCGTGATCTCGATGTTCAGGAGCCCGCGGGGGATCCCGTAACGCGCGACGATGTCGTTGATGATCCGGAGCATATCCGTCGACTGGAAATCGACGCGGGAGAGGTTGACCGAGACCGGAACGACGGGCCGTCCCGCCTCGCGCTCCGTGCGGAGCCGTTTGGCGACGCATTCGATGAGATGGAGGTCGAGATGGAAGATCTGGCGGGACTCCTCGAGCGCCGCGATGAACTGGGTCGGCATCAGGAATCCGTACCCGGCGTGTTTCCAGCGGACGAGCGCCTCGAAGCCGCACAGCGAGCCGGAGATCGTGTGGATGATCGGCTGGTAGTACGCTTCGAATTCGCCGTTTTCGATGGCTTTTTCAAGATGAAAGATCAGGTCGCTTTGAGAGATCGGGTTCATTCGTTTTTC
>JAEEUO010000032.1 GCA_016286935.1 Bacillota bacterium
CGTTCTTCCGTTGTTACGCCACTCTTCCGTTTCATGTGTGCTCCTGTTCGTTACCGGTCCGGAAGGCGTTCGACCGACGTGACCGTCAGCGTTTTGTTCCGTACCGTGAAATGCAGATTGAAGCCGCCGAACGACAGGCCGTAGACGCGGTCTCCCTCGTCTTTGTACGTCGGCCGCGGATCCTGGGCGAGCGCTTCCACGAGGCCCTTCCGCTTCTCTTCGGGGATCCGCGCGATCAGCTCCGCCGGGAAGTCGACAGCGAGCTCATAATCGCCGTGTTCGTCCGCAAACCCCGCGCGCGCGTTTTCATGGCAGTCGGCCAGCGGGACGTACGGCTTGATGTCGTAGATCGGCGAGCCGTTCAGAAGATCCGCCCCGCGGACGTACAGGACCGGTCCGAGCTCCGGGTCGGTCTCCACGCGCTCGAGGCGCACCGCGGACAGCCCGACGGGGTTCGGACGGTTCGGGGAGCGCGACGCGAAGACGCCGACGCGCCGGTTTCCGCCGAGGCGCGGCGGCCGGACGGTCGGCGACCAGCCGGTCTTTTCCGCGCCCTCTTCCGCGTGGGCGAACGGCTCCGAGAACCCCCAGATCAGCCAGACGTAATCGAAGCCCTCAAGGCCCCGCACCGCCTCCTCCCGCCGGTACTCCGGCTCGAAGACGACGCGGCCCGGGACGTCCGCGAGGCCCGCCTGGCGCGGGATGCCGAACTTGTCCGTATAGTCGTTTTCGATGTGCGCGATCTTTTTTAGCTGCATGTTACGCGTTCTTCTTTTTCTTTCCGAGGGCGACGGCGGCGATCACGCTCTCGATGCAGTCGTACTGTTTTTCCGTCGCCGGGAACGTAAAGAACCGGAGGCCTCTGTAATAGATGTCCGGATTGATCAGCATCTCGCTTTCGGCGCGCGTGTTCGACGCATCGGGTTTGTACCAGAGCTGGGCGCGCTCGCGGATCTCGCTCTCGGCGGGCGTGTAGTTCACGCCGTCCCACGATCCGTACGGCGAATTGTTGTTCGCCTTCGGGACGCGGACCTTGACGTTCATCCGGTACGTTTCGCCGTTGACCGTACAGGTGATCACACCGGTGTCTCCGGCCGCCCCGACGCAGGTGACCTCCCACCGGCCGGGCTCGTATTCAACCGCGGAGAGACAGGGCGGGAACGTGAACGAACCGCCGCTGATCGGCGTCCGGTCATCCGCGTTGGTCGTGAAGAATTTGATGCCGTTCGTCGTTTCGCCCGGATTGATCGTAAACGTCGCGAACGCGCCGCACGGGCGTTCGATGGCTTCGGTTCTTTTTCATAGTCGATTCCTTTCAGGCGGTTACCTTGCTACCGACAGTATACCACACGGGCGCCGCCGTCTGCACAGAAAAAACCGGCCCGTCCGGACCGGTTTTTCAGCTGATTGAAATTCAGGCGTGCTCCTTATTTGTTGGCGAGATAATCGTCGGTGTGGGCCATGACGAGGTACATGATCGCTTCGTTATAGGGAGTGTCGATGCCGACTTTCTTCCCTTCCGCTACGACGGCGCCGTTAATGATCTTGATCTCGGTGATGCCCTTGCGGTCAAAGTCCTGAAGCATCGAGCAGCGGTTCTCGCCCGTCGCGATCGCCACGTCGAACGCCGCCTTGACTTCCGCCTCTACATCGAATGTACAGCCCGAGGCGTTCGCGACAGCAACGGCTTCGCGAACCATCTTCTCGGAAAGAGTGTGGGCGTTTTCGTTGAGAGCAACGTATTTGTTCTGGACGTTCAGGAGAGCGCAGACTGCGTTGATGGCGATGTTGGCGAAGAGTTTGTGCCAGATGAGCTGCATGACGTTGTCATAGACGGCGACGTCGAAGCCGCCCTCGCGGAGCCACTTCGCGACGGTCTCGGCGTGGGTGCGGTCGCCCTTGACGGTGCCGACGTTCGTGACGCCGATGCCGGTGTGGCGGGAGTGGCCGGGGCCGAGGTTCAGCGCGCCGTGAGCGGTCGTGCCGCAGCAGATCTGTTCTTCGGGAATGACCTTCGCGATCTCATCGACGTTGCCGATGCCGTTCTGGAGAGAGAGGACGATCGTGTTCTTGCCGATCATGTTCTTGCATTTCTGAAGAGCGCTCTCCAGGAAGAGGTACTTGACAAAGACGATCATCAGGTCGACTTCGGGAAGCTCGGAGGGATCGGTCGTTGCCTTCACAGGATGGAAAACGTTGACGGTCCCGTCCGGTTCGTCGATGGTAATGCCGTTGGTGTTGACTGCGTCGCAAACAGCCTGAACCGCATCGAAGATGTAGACGTCGTGCGCTTTGGTAAGGTTGCCGGCATAGATGGAGCCCATTGCGCCGCAGCCAAGGAATCCGATTTTCATGGTAGTGTTCCTCCTGTATGTATATCAGAGATGACCCTCATCGGGCCGGTTTTTCGACTATAAGTATACAACCTTTTCGGCAAAAAGAAAAGAGCAATCGCTATACCTTTCGGATGCACTTCTCTTCATAACGGGCAATCGTCGCGTCATGGGTCACAAGGACCATTCCTTCCGCCTTCGCCTGGGCAATCAGAAGCCGGTCGAACGGATCTTTGTGTTCGGGAAGCGATTCGGGCCATCGGAGCGTATCCAAAGCGACAATGTGTTTCGGAGAGATCTGAAGGAGGTTCATATCCGAAAGAGCGCAGCAGGACATCAGGCGCTTCGGCGTCAAACGCAGCGCCTCAGGATGAAGGTGGTGTTTGATCGAGTATTCCCAAAAAGAAGCGATGCTGTAATAGAATTCGTTCGTTTCGTCTTCCGTCATCGCCACGACATCCGTCGGAAGATCCGGATCGTCGCGGAGAAGCCATATCAAAACGTGTGTATCCAGAAGCAGTTTCATCGTCACACTCCAAACAGTTCACCGACTTCCGCATCCGACGCATCGAACACGTTCCAGTCGATCGCATCTTCGTCATCGTTCAGGAGACCTCGCAGATTTCGAGACAAATCGGAACAGAACGGTATGATCTTCGCAACGGCTTTTCCGTCCCGTGCGAGAACGATATAATCCTCTTCTTTCGTCTCGAGCATCCGGACGAGCTTCGAGAGCGACGTTTTCGCTTCGTGCATATTGACCTGGGTCATCGCTTCTCCTTTCTTATTAGCTAATCGGACTAACTTCGCCATCAATATACCACAGTCCGCGTATGAAAGGAAGACCTTTTTTGATTATGCCTTGACATGCCTCGATGCCCGATGTATAGTTTGGCTATAAATAGATACCTCGGTTCTCTATGTATGAGAGCCGGAACAGGAGATGCGAAATGATCAACGATAAAGGGTTGCTCGGCGGTAGTACGGTGCTGATGCTGCTTGCACTTTTGACCGAAGAAGACTGCTACGGCTATGAAATCATCCGGCGGATCGCCGATCGCTCGGACGACGCGTTCCAATTCAAGGAAGGCACGCTTTATCCCGTTCTGCACAAAATGGAAAGCGACGGGCTCGTGAAGTCCTACCGCAAAGAAACCGAAAACGGCAAGACGCGTACGTATTACCGCATCACCGACCGCGGCGCGAAGGAACTGGCCGCCGAACGCGAAAAGTGGAACGAATTCACGAACGCCGTGAACAAGGTCGTCCGGGGTGGCGCATATGCCGTCTGAAACCGTTCAAAACGAAAACAACAACTGGAAGGAGTATCTTGACGCGGTCGTGCGCGAGGTAAAGTTCCGCCCGGATCGTGCCGACATCCGCCGCGAATACGAGGAGCATCTTTCCGACGCATTCGACGCGCTCCGGGAGGACGGCCTTTCCGAGGACGATGCCAGCGCCGCCGCGGTTTCGAACATGGGCGATCCCGTCGAAGCCGGCCGTGCGCTGAATCGCTCGCATAACCCCATGCTCGGGTGGATCGAGACGATCCTGCGCTGGATCCTGATCTTCGTATTGTGCTCCTCTTTCCCGATTGCATACGCTGTGATCGGTTTAGGTGTGGTCAATACTCTGGGTGTGATCCGGGGCTATTCCGACGTGGAGGGTCACGGCGAACTCATACGAACAGTTGTCGTCGGCCGCTCAATCGACTGGGACGGCAGAGTTCTTTCAATCGACGAGATCCGTCTGTATGAAGACGGCGCGCTCGAATTACGCTACCGCAGCCGCGCCAGTCTGCTGAACAGTGGCAGACTCGGATCGTACGACTTGCCCGTTCGTCTATCCGACGAAAACGGAACCCTGCGCGACGTGAGTAATCTGTCGAAGACTTCCGGAGGACTCATCACCTATCATCAATTCCTCTGCAAGGCGTTTCCGCCGGACAGCAAAGCGGTTCAAATCGAATACGGATACGCGCATCTTTATAAAGCGCACATGATCCGTTTTGCGGTCGATCTCACCGCAACCGGAAAGGAGGCCGCCGAATGAACCGGAAACGCATCAGACACATTATTCGGAATCTCGCGATCCTTCTTGTGCTCGGTTTGCTCGTTTTTCATCTGTACGGCCTGTATTTTTCGCAGGAAAAGCTCCACCGCGCAAACGAACGCGCGATGCATTACGGTCCGTCGGACGAGATCCTGTATCGTTATACCGGAAAGGATGGGTACGGTTTTATCGTCAGCCGGTGTGGCGACGAAGGCCTCTCCATCACGAGTACACGGCGGATCCTCGGATTCCTTTGGATGAACGACTGGAATAATAATGGGCTTTCGGGCTTCCGCTCATGTGAAACACAGGTGATGGCAATCGACATTCGCGAGTATGATATGGTGATCGGCGTCGTGAACGGTCTTGACGCGGCTTTCGTTCGAATCGTGTATCACTTGCCGTCTCCATTGAACCTCTATTCATCGAGTCTGTTGGAAAGTCCTTTTGTTGAGGCAATCCCGGATGAAAACGGTTTCTTCGTTTTTCAAAACGTAGGTGTCACGCTATTCACCGATCCTTCTTTTAACAGTTCTCCCTATTTCAAAACACAGCCTTTTGCAATCGCGTATGATGCAAACGGCTCGGTGCTGGCGTATTCCCGCAGTTTGGACGAATAGCGTTATTGTAACCGGTTCTTCCGACCGGCAACAAAAAAGAGGGGCAACCGCCGTTGTCCCTCTTTATCGTCTTTTTTTACACGCGGACCATGTCGCGGGTGATGTCGGACAGCTTCCGCGCGCCGCACATCAGCATCGTATCGGCGAGCTCCGCGCGGTACTTCGTGATCAGCTGGAGGACGCCCTCCTCGCCCGCTCCGTAGATCATCGGGGCAAACGGGCGGCAGACCAGAACGCCGTCCGCGCCGAGCGCGAGCGCCTTGAAGATATCGACGCCGCTGCGGATGCCGCCGTCGACGAAGACGGTCATCGAATCGCCGACCGCGTCGACGACCTCCTCGAGCACCTCCGCCGTCGCGGGGCACTGGTCAAGGACGCGGCCGCCGTGGTTCGAGACGATGACCGCGGCCGCGCCGGCCTGTTTTGCCTTCCGCGCCACCTTCGCGCTCATGACGCCCTTCACGATGAACGGAACGCCCGCGCTCGCGACGACCTCCGCGAGTTCGTCGACCGACATCGGGCCGGCCGGAGGATCGAGGTTCTGGATGAACGGCAGTCCCGCCGCGTCGATGTCCATCGCGATCGCCGGCGCGCCGGTGCTTCTCGCGAGCGCCATCTTTTCGCGGACCGTCGCAGTATCCCACGGCTTCACGGTCGGGATCCCGCAGCCGCCCGCCGCCGCGATCGTCTTCGTCGCGCGCTGCATGATCGTCGCGTCGACGCCGTCGCCGGTGAACGCGAGGATGCCGGCCTTCTTCGCCGCCGGGATGAGGATGTCGTTGTATTCCGCGTCTCCGAGTTTTTTGCCGTAATGGAGCGTCACGGCGCCGATCGGGCCGACGAACAGCGGCATGGCGTATTCGCGGCCGAACACGCGGAACGTCGTGTCGATCGCGCCCTTCGCGACGAGGGTGTCCATATTCACGCGGATCTTCTGCCAGGCGTCGTAATTGCGGATCGCGACGTCGCCGATCCCCTTCGCGCCCGGTCCCGGCATCCGGTTCCGGCACGCCTTCCCGTCGCACACGGGACACGCCTTGCACTGGTCTCCCATCTCGCCCGCGGCGAGCTTCAGGATCTCTGGTACGGTCTTCATAGCAGTCTTTCTCCTTCTGTCTCTGTCTTTCCGGTATATGTTGATCGGTTCGGAACGGGTCTCGGGGTCTATAGTCTTACTGTATTCCTTCCGCCGCGAAAAGAAAAGCGGAAAATGCGCGCCGGTGTTCAGCAGTTTCCGGTATACACGTATTCCAGGTATTCGCGCGCGACCTCCGCGAGCCGGTAGACCGTCCGGACAGGCGTCGCGCCGCGGTCGGTCATATGAAAGCGCGGGAAGAAGCGCGAGATGTGGAGCGGAACGGACGCGCCGTCCGGGTTCGCGAGGCCGCTGACCCACCCGGCCAGTTCGCGCATCTCCGCCTCGGAGTCGTTCTCGCCGGGCACGATCAGCGTCGTCAGCTCGACGTGGGCGGTCTTCACGGCCTCTTCGATGAACGCCATCGTCATCGCCCGGTCGCCGCCGAGGACGTCTTTGTAGTAGCGGTCGGTAAAGCCCTTGAGGTCGACGTTCATCGCGTCGATATACGGCGCGAGCTCCGCGAGGACCTCAGGAGACGCGGTCCCGTTCGTGACGAGCGCCGTCACAAGGCCGCGCTCCTTCGCAAGCTTCGCCGTATCGCGCACGAATTCGTACCCGACGAGCGGCTCGTTGTACGTGAACGCGATGCCGATATTGCCGCGGGGACGCGTCCGTTCGGCGAGCGCGACGAGTTCCTCCGGCGTGAGCGTTTCGGCCGTCTCCGCGAGCCGCTTCGCCTCCTCCGACCAGCTGATCGCGTAGTTCTGGCAGAACGGGCAGCGCAGGTTGCAGCCGAAGCTTCCCGCGGAGAGGATCATCGAGCCGGGATGAAAGCGCGCGAGGGGCTTCTTCTCGATCGGATCGAGCGCCAGGGACGTGATCCGGCCGTAGTTGAACGCCTCGACGCGTCCGTCCCTCGCCGTCCGCCCGCCGCAGAAGCCGAGTCCGCCCTCGGGGATGCTGCAATGGCGGAAGCAAACGCTGCAGATCGCCATACGGTCCTCCTCTCTCCGGTCTTATCAATAGTGGCGGACGACCTCGAACCGCCGCAGGCTGTAGTTCTCGTACGGGCGGATCCCGCCCTTCTCGCGGGCGATGCGGATCTGTTCCTCCACCGTATCGACGCCGTCGAGATTCGGCAGAAGGAGTCCCTGCTTCGCGCCGTGGCTGACGATCACGCCGTAGCGCTTCACGTCAAGCTCCGCGGGCGATTCGATCGGCTCCGCGTCGCCGAGGACGTCGACGGTGATCTCGAGGAACGGCAGCTCCGACGCGGTGACCGGCGAAAACCGCGGGTCCTTCGCACAGGCGCTGACCGCATTGTGGATGATCTCCTCCGCTATGGACCGCCGCGTCGCGCGGATCGTGCCGATGCATCCGCGGAGCCGGCCGTTTTCGTGGATCGAGACGAACGTCCCCGCGCGGTTTCCAAGCATCTCCTCCGGAAGGTCCTCCGGCACGGGAAGCAGCTCGCGGCGCGTCACCCACGATTCGACGGAGGCCCGTGCGAGCTTCACGTACGCGTCGCTCTTCGCCGCCCGCGCGAGGCACTCGCGTTCGCGGCGCTCCGCATAGTCGCGGAGGAAGTGGCGCGATTCGTCCGGTTCGCCCGGATAGAACGTGCAGATGCCGTAGCCGACGCCGGTGACGTCCTGGTGGGACAACGGCGTCGCCTTCACCGCGAGGCCGTCGAACGCGCCGGCCATGATCACGAACGAACGGTGGCCGCATTCCGCCGCCCGGTCGCAGAAGCTCTCGTCGAAATCGAACAGCTCGCCGAACGCGCCGCGTCCCATGACGTCCATGATCCGGTCGTCGTAGACCGGTCCTTCCGCCGCGAATCCGTACGGTCCGCTTTCCCTGAGCTTGTGCGACAGGTCGCCGCTCGCGACGAGGACCGCCCGCCGTCCGGTATCGCAGACCGCCTGATCGATGATCTCGCCGAGGCGGTAATGATCCGTCAGCGGAAGCCCCGAAAGGCCGACGCGCACGATCTTCCCGCCCGCGTACTTCCGGCGGATGAACCACAGCGGCACCATCGTGCCGTGGTCGAGCTCGCTGTCGCGCTCGCCGAGCGTTCCGGCGGGGAACCCTTCCGCGTCCGCGATCTCGCAGATCCGCTTCACAAGGCCCGTGTCGTACCGCTCGTCGAAGGACACGCCGGGTGCCCGGAACGCGCGGAACGAGCCCCGCGCGCCGGCGCCGGGCGAGATGTGGAAATAATCCGCGTACATGACGGAATGGGGGCTCGTGATGACGATCGTCTCGGGCTCGAGCGCCGCGATCTCGTCCGCGACGCGTTCGTACGCCGCGGTCGTCGCGCGGATCTCCTCCTCGCCGCCGCGTCCCACCGCGGGGACGATCAGCGGCGGATGCGGGACCATAAAGGCTGCAAGGATCGGCATGGTCACACCTCCTGCCACGGGTGGTTCGGGACCGGACGGATGTCCGACCCCTTCAAAGAGAGTTCGGCGGTTCGGCGCGCGCCGTCAGCCGCCGGAAGAGGACGAGCTCGAGCTCGACGAGGAGGCGGCCGCCTCGCGGTCGCGGATCATGTGCTGAAGCGTGACGAGGATCGCGACGACGATCGGCTCGAGCTCCGGCTGGTAGATGTCGATGCAGTATTTGTCGTGGATCGACAGGATCTTCTGGGCGATGACGGCGATGGCCTCTCCGTTCGCGTCATA
>JAEEUO010000033.1 GCA_016286935.1 Bacillota bacterium
TTGACGGCGTTGTTGACGATGTTGACGCAGATCTGGCGGAGGCGCGTCGCGTCGCCGATCAGTCCCTCGTAGAGAATATCGTCGACGTTGAAGTGGAGTTTGTGGCGTTTCTGTTCGACCTGGGGGCGGACGATCACGAGCGTATCGTGGAGAAGGTCGGACAGAGCGAACGGGACCTCCTCGAGCTCCATCCTTCCCGAGTCGATCCGCGACATGTCGAGGACCTCGTTGATCAGGTTCAGGAGATGGTTCCCCGCGACCTCGATCTTGTTCAGGGCGTCGCTCACGCGGTCTTTCTCGTCGATGTGTTTTTTGGCGAGCGCGGTCAGGCCGATGACGGCGTTCATCGGCGTGCGGATGTCGTGGGACATGTTGCTCAAAAAGGCCTCCTTCGCGATGTTCGCGCTTCGGGCCTCGACGAGCTGCTGTTTCAGTTCGCTGTTTTCGCGGGTCAGTTCTTCGATGCGGAGAAGAAGATCGTTCGTCTCTGTCGTCATGGCGTTCCCCCGGATTCTGTTATGAAAGAAAAGACTGCGACCGCAGGGCCGCAGTCCGGATGGACGGAATTATTCCGATACGAGCGCGCGCAGCGCGGCGATGCGGTTCGCGATCTTGATGAGCCACGCGGAATAATCGATGTCCTCGCGGCGGCGGAGCGGCTCGACCATCTCGGCGATCGGTTCGTGGAGCGGCGTCAACGCAAGGTTCGCCGTCACGCCCTTCAGAGCGTGGGCGGCGTCGAACGCGCGGTCGAGATCGTGCGCGTCGATCGCTTCCTTCAGCGCCTCATAGCCCGTGTCCTCCGCGGCCTTCCGGACGAGGCGGAGATAGAAATCCTCGCGGTTCAGGCACCGCGCCAGCCCTTCGTCGACGTTCGCGCCGAAATCCCTTAAGGCATCAATGTTCAGCATTGTTCGATCCTTTCCCGGATAAACCGTTCAAATTCCTGCGGCGGTACGGGTTTCGAGAAAAAGTATCCCTGGACGATGTCGCAGCCGAGTTCCTTCAGAAGATGGAGCTGTTTGTCGGTCTCGACGCCCTCCGCGACGACGGGCATGTTCAGATACTTCGAGATGTCGATCATCAGCTTCAGCATCCGCGCGCCGTTGACGTGGTTGTCCGTGTTCTGGATGAATTTCATATCGAGCTTGAGGATGTCGCAGGGCAGGGACGCGAGCATGTTCAGCGACGAATAGCCGCTGCCGAAATCGTCCATTTCGATGCGGAAGCCGAGCTCGCGGAGGCGCTTCACGGTCCGGATGAGCTGGGCGGAATCGTCGGAGTAGGCCGATTCGGTCACCTCGAGCATATAGTCCGCGCTCGTCAGGCCGTTCTCTTCGACGATCGCGCAGATCGTCTCGACGAGCAGTGGGTCGTACATATCGACGCGGGAGACGTTCACGGAGACGGGAACGGAGATGCCGAACGCGTCCTTCCACGCGCGGATCTGGGCCGCGGCCTCCCGCCAGACGTAGTCGTCGAGTTTCTGGATCAGGCCGTTCTCCTCGAAGAGCGGGATGAAGACGCCGGGACTGATCATGCCGAGCGAGGGATGCTTCCAGCGGATCAGAGCCTCCGCGCTCGTGAGGACGGGAGCGTCGCCGGTGATGTCGAACTTCGGCTGGTAGTAGACGATGAACTGCTTCTCGCGGAGCGCGTCGTAGACGTCCTCGAGCAGGCGCTCGTTGTAGAGCTCTTTTTTGTGGAGGTCGTTGTTGTAGAACGTCAGGTTGTTCGAGAAACTGCCGCGCATCATGTCGGCCGCCTTCTTCGCGCGGTCGAAGCGCCGTTCGATGTCGATGTCCTTCTCGGCGTTCGCGTAGACGCCCATGCGGAGGCGGATGTGGGCCTCGTTGCCGAAGTCGTCGCGGACGTCGACGGAGCACTTTTCGACGAGCTCTTCGTAGTCGTCGCGGTGGGGGCAGTACACGAGGAACGTATCGGCGTCGCGGCGGCAGACGATCCCGCCCGACTGGGAGACGATCCCGCGGACCGTCTCGGCGACGCGCTTCAGCACGAGGTCGCCGAACGCCTTGCCGTAGCGCTCGTTGATCATGTGGAAGTGGATGATGTCGGTCACGACGGCGTCCGTCGCGACGTTCGGATGATATTGATCGTACTGTTCTGCGTAGTGGAAGAAGTACTCCTTATAGTACAGGCCGGTCAGGACGTCGCGCTCGGTGGACTGGATGATCGTCCGGTCCTCGGCGAGCTCGATGTAGCGGCGGGCGCGGGCGCGGATCACCTCGGGGACGTACGGCTTTGTAATGAAGTCCGTCGCGCCGAGGCGGAGGCTTTCGACCTCGGCCTGCTCCTCGGACGTCGTCACGATCACGGGGATCCGCGCGAGAGTCGAGTCGTCCTGGAGGATCTTCAGGAGCTCGAAGCCGTGCATTCCCGGCATGTTCAGGTCGAGCATGATCAGCGAGAGGAACGAGGCGTTCGTCTCGATCTTCTCGAGCGCCTCGAGGCTGTTCTCGGCGCAGATCACGTCGTATTCCCCGGACAGGATCTCCGCGAGGATCTCGCGGTTGATCTCCTCGTCCTCCACGACGAGGACGAGGTGTTTTCCGTTCTCCGGATTGATTTTCGCGATTGTGTTCGGCATGGCGGCTCCGCTCTAAAGCATATTGAGGCTCTTCTTGACGGCGTTGAACGTTTCGTCGCTGATGACGTGTTCGATCCTGCAGGCGTCGTCATGGGCCGTCTTTTCGTCGACGCCGAGCGACACCAGAAGGGAGGAAAGGACAACGTGGCGTTCGTAGATCTTCTCGGCGATCGCGCGTCCCTCGGGCAGGAAGGAGATGTGGCCGTCCGCGTCGACGAGAATATAGCCGTCCGCCTTCAGCTTTCCGATGGCGCGGCTGACGGAAGGTTTGGAAAAACCCATCCGCTCGGCGACGTCGATCGAACGGACGGCGTTCTTTTCGGATTCAAGGATCAGAATCGTCTCGAGATACATCTCTCCGGATTCACGCATGGCATACTCCTCCTAGTATGCTCAATTGTAGCATACGTTTCCGCGGGTGTATACGGAAAAACGCAAAAAAACCGCGGAACGGGGTTGACAGTTAGCAGGTGCTAACCTATAATGTGTCCGTAGTTAGCAAAAGGTAACTACGGCAGCTATCCATGCAGAAAGAAGGAGAAACCATGATGCCGCTTGCATTTGCCGATCCCGGAACGGAACTCGTCATCAAACGCGTCGGCGGAAGACCCGAGATGAAAAAACACCTCGAAGACCTCGGGTTCGTCACCGGCGGAAGGGTCACGATCGTTTCCGAAATGGCGGGCAATCTCATCGTCAACGTCAAGGAGACGCGTATCGCCGTCAGCAAGGAGATGGCGCAGAAAATACTTGTGTAAGGAGGATTCATCCGATGAAAACACTGAGAGACGTACAGATCGGCGAGACCGTGAAGGTCGTCCGGCTCCACGGAGAGGGCGCCGTCCGCCGCCGTATTATGGACATGGGTCTGACGCGGAAGACCGAGGTCTTCGTGCGCAAGGTCGCGCCGCTCGGCGATCCGATCGAGCTCACGGTCCGAGGCTATGAGCTGAGCATCCGGAAGGCCGACGCGGAGATGGTCGAAGTCGAATAAAAAACCGCAGAAGAAAGGATATATCATGGACATCAAAATCGCCCTTGCGGGCAACCCGAACAGCGGAAAAACGACGCTGTTCAACGCCCTGACGGGTTCGAACCAGTTCGTCGGAAACTGGCCGGGCGTCACGGTCGAAAAGAAGGAAGGCAAGCTGAAGAAGCACGACGGCGTCACGATCGCCGACCTTCCCGGCATCTATTCCCTCTCGCCGTACACGCTCGAAGAGGTCATCGCGCGGAACTACCTGATCGGTGAGAAGCCCGACGCGATCCTGAACATCGTCGACGGCACGAACCTCGAGCGCAACCTGTATCTGACGACCCAGCTCACCGAGCTCGGCATCCCCGTCGTCGTCACGCTGAACATGATGGACCTCGTCGAGAAGAGCGGCGACAAGATCGACGTCGCGCGGCTTTCGGAGCGCCTCGGCTGCAAGGTCGTCGAGATCTCCGCGCTGAAGGGCACGAACGTCCTCGAGGCCGCGGAGGAGGCGATCAAGGCCGCGAAGGGAACGAAGACCGTTCCGCAGCACACCTTCTCCGGAGCCGTCGAGCACGCGATCGCCCACATCGAGGAGGCCGTGCTCCACGACATGCCCGAGGAGAGACAGCGCTGGTACGCGATCAAGATCTTCGAACGCGACGAGAAGGTCCTCGCGGAGCTGAACATCCCCGCGGACACGCTCGCCCATATCGAAAAGGACATCCAGAACGCCGAGACCGAACTCGACGACGACGCGGAATCGATCATCACGAACGAGCGCTACGTCTGGATCGGCGAGACGATCAAGTCCTGCCTGAAGAAACAGAGCACCGTCAAGCTCACGACGTCCGACAAGATCGACAAGATCGTCACGAACCGCTGGCTCGGCCTGCCGATCTTCGCGGTCATCATGTTCCTCGTGTACTTCCTGTCGATGGCGCCGAACGCGCCCGGCACGAAGCTGACCGACTGGGCGAACGACGGCCTGTTCGGCGACGGCTGGCACCTCTTCGGCATCGGCCACGGCGCGTATGAAGAGGTCTCCGAGGAGTACGGAACCGCGATGAACGCGATCAACGCGTTCGGCTTCGAAGCCGACCTCGAGGATGAGGCCTTCGACGGCGACGCGCTTCTCGATGAACTCAAGGGATATACGACGTCCGACCGGACCGCCGTCATCACCGTCGAAGACGAGGAGACGCTCGCGGAATCCGATCTGACCGTCTACTACGACGCCGTCCCCGAAGACGCGGGAGACGACGTCAACGCGATGAGCTTCCGGGACGCCGTCGCATATTTTGAAGAAAAGGGATTCGACGAACCCGACCCGGCCGACTACGGCGTCTTCGTTCCGAGCATCCCCGCCCTGATCGAAGGGCTCCTCGACAAGCTGAACTGCGCGGACTGGCTGCGCGGCCTGATCCTCGACGGCATCGTCGCGGGCGTCGGCGCCGTCCTCGGCTTCGTCCCCCAGATGCTCGTCCTGTTCCTGCTCCTCGCGTTCCTCGAAGGCTGCGGCTATATGGCGCGCATCGCCTTCGTACTGGACCGCATCTTCCGTAAATTCGGCCTGTCCGGCAAGTCGTTCATCCCGATGCTCGTCGGCACGGGCTGCGGCATCCCGGGCGTCATGGCCTCGCGTACGATCGAAAACGAGCGCGACCGCCGCATGACGATCATGACGACGACGTTCATCCCCTGCGGCGCGAAGATCCCGTTCATCGCGATGATCGCGGGCGCGCTGTTCGGCGGCTCGGCGCTGATCTCCGTCGGCGCGTACTTCATCGGCATGGCGGCCATCATCATCAGCGGCATCATCCTCAAGAAGACGAAGATGTTCGCGGGCGATCCGGCTCCGTTCGTCATGGAGCTTCCGGCCTACCATATGCCGCGTCTCGTCGACGTTCTCCGCTCGATGTGGGAGCGCGGCTGGTCGTTCATCAAGAAGGCCGGCACGATCATCCTCCTCTCGACGATCGTCATCTGGTTCCTTTCCGGTTTCGGCACCGTCGACGGCCAGTTCCGGATGCTCGAGGAAGAAGAGATCGACTCCTCGATCCTCGCGGGCATCGGCAACGCGATCGCATGGATCTTCACGCCTCTCGGATGGGGCAACTGGCAGGCCGCGGTCGGCTCGATCACCGGCCTCGTCGCCAAGGAGAACATCGTCGCGACGATGGGCATCCTCTACCGCTCCGACGATATGAGCGTCTACGCGGCTCTCGCGGCGGCGTTCACGACGGTCACCGGCTTCTCGTTCCTCGTGTTCAACCTGCTCTGCGCTCCGTGCTTCGCGGCCATCGGCGCCATCAAGCGCGAGATGAACAGCGCGAAGTGGACGTGGTTCGCGATCGGCTGGCAGTGCGGCTTCGCCTACTGCGTCGCGCTGATGATCAACCAGTTCGGCAACGCGCTCGCGGGCAATATGAACGTGATCGGCTTCGCGGCGGCGCTTGCGATCCTCGTCCTGATGATCTATATGCTGTTCTTCAAGAAATACCGGGAGGCGGACCGCTTGACCGCGCAATAAGCGGGTATCAATCAAGCGGGAGGTTCGCACAATGAACTGGTTCGCACAAAACTACGGCACACTGATCGTCGTGATCGTCCTGCTCGCGGTCGTCGCGTTCGCGGCGCGGAAGCTGATCCGCGATAAAAAAGCGGGGAAGTCGTCCTGCGGCTGCGGCTGCGCGAACTGCCCGATGAGCGGTCAGTGCCACAAGAAACCCCGATAGACGATTCTCTTTTCTGCCATACAGATCCAACCGCGCGCCGCCGCCCGTCCATTCGGACGGGCGGCGGCGCCTTTCTGTTTTTGTGGATTCTTTCCCCTCCTGCCGATATAATAAAAGGGAATGGCCGTACCGAAAGGAGGATACGACGGATGTGGAGGATCATAATCAGCGGCGCCGCGGTGATGCTGATCGCGGCGGCGGCCTA
Organism: Bacillota bacterium; assembly: GCA_016286935.1. Taxonomy (GTDB): domain Bacteria; phylum Bacillota; class Clostridia; order Peptostreptococcales; family Anaerovoracaceae; genus JAEEUO01. The sequence continues at coordinate 6,528 of JAEEUO010000033.1, forward strand.
TCTGACGGTCTGCGTCGGACGGTTCGGCGGGATCCGGAGACTCGCGGGCGAAAAGGCCGGACGGCGGTACGGGATCGCGTTTCTGGCGGTCGCCGCGGTGTTCGGATGCGTCGCCCTTGCGCTGTCGTTCTTCGACGCGGTCGTCGTGCTTGTGGGTACGGCGGCGCTCTTCCTCGCGTGCGGGATCGTCCTGAGGATCGCCGCGCGCGTTTCCGGGAAGGAATTCGCGGGGAGCCGGGCGGGATGGATCGCGCTCTTCCTCGCGGCCGTCTACTTCGTGACGGGCTATGTGTGCCTCCACCACGTCTGGCAGACGGATTACGCCCTCACGACGGCGAAGGACGTCTCGCTGAAGATCGCCGTCGTGTCCGACAGCCATCTCGGCAACGCGCTCGACGGCGACGGGTTCGCGCAGCAGATGCGCAGGATCGAAGCGCAGGAGCCGGACATCGTTTTGATCGCGGGCGATTTCGTCGACGATAAATCGGAACCGGAGGACGTGCGGAAGGCCTGCGCGGCGCTCGGGGCGATGGACGTCCGGTACGGCGTCTGGTACGCCTACGGCAACCACGACAGGAGCTATGAGAGCGCGAACGGCCTCGCCGCGGGCGAACTCGAACGGACGCTCCAAAGCAGCGGCGTCCGCGTCCTCCGGGACGAAACAGCGCTGGTCGACGACCGGTTTTACGTCGTCGGGAGGGAGGACCGGAACCGGAGCGGACGCAAGCCGATCGGCGCGCTCCTGGACGGCGTCGACACGGAGAAATACATCATCGTCATCGACCACCAGCCGAACGATTACGCGAACGAGGCGGCGTCCGCGGCGGACCTCGTCGTCTCCGGCCACACCCACGGCGGCCAGTTGTTTCCGATCAACAAGGCCGGCGAATGGCTCGGCATGAACGACCGGACGTACGGCCGCGAAACGCGAGACGGAACGGACTTCATCGTCACGTCCGGGATCTCCTGCTGGGGGATCCAGTTCAAGACGGGAACGCGGTCCGAGTACGTCATCATCACGGTCTCGCGGGAGCGGTGAACGCCGTGTTTTCCTTGACAAATCGCACAGATGTGTTATCGTTTATTCAAAGGGTGCTACCGATAGACGGTTTGCCCCGAGAGTCTTTAGTAAAATAACCGCCGACTTGTTAGGGCACGGCGGTTATTTCTTTCGAGAAATAAATACTACGAGGTATACGATCTGGGTCACGAGCACCAAAAGTGCAAGGACTTCCGCAGTTGTCATAGTACCACCCCCTTTCAGGGGCAAACCGCCTACCGTTACTGGTAGCACCAATCCTATTGTAACAACACATTTGTCTTTATACAAGAAATTATTTCATAAAATGGATATAATTCACATTTATAAACGATGGCATTCCAATTATTGATGAACTGTAACTGAAACGGTCAGACAAAATCGTATCTTAATTTTATATGTCGTGATAGAGCCTGTCGTTTGGCTCTAGTTTCCGACAAACGTGCTGTCTTCGACATATTTCTTGATCGAAACGTCGATTTTTTCCGGCTGCTGTTCGTAGATTTTGATGAGAAGAAGATTGCAGAGGGCCATTTGAAGGACATACGAATTGAAGAATGTCCGAACGGAAGGATTCAGTGAGATGTTGTAATCGCTTCGAAGAAGCATCGCAGTGCTCTCGGAGTCTGTGATTGTAATTAATGTTGCCCCTCTTTTTTTTGCGATTCGAGCCATCTCTTTTTCTTCAGACCATGTGGCGGGATAACTGCTCATAAACAGTACGTCTGAAGGAGATATATACAGCAGAGCATCCCGAAGGGCATGACCTTCCTTCGTGATCAGTGTCGTACGGAAACCCATTTTCATGATGTAGTTGTGAAAGAAGACCGCTACGGAAGTGTCGGTCCCCAATCCGCCGATATAGATATGATCGGCGGAAACGATCTGCTTCGCGATCGTATCGATAAGGGAATAATTCAGAGAGTTGACGAAAAACTCCACATCCGAAACGATCGACTGCATATAGTCATTTGCAAAACGATCGGTCTTTCCCGGATTCATATGCTGCAATCCTTCGTAGATCACGCGGTCGCGCGAACTGTTGATAATGCTTTTTTTGAATTCCAGATACCCGTGGAAGCCGAG